>JAMPIU010000054.1 GCA_023667845.1 Dehalobacter sp.
TGGCTTTGCGCCGAGGGATAATACGCCAGAAGCGACTATGGCTGTGGTTGAACGGCCAGCTCCTGGTATTGCCGAGGCTATCCGGGCTCAAAGCCTGAAAATTACCCCCTTTGCGATGCTCTCTCGAGCGACGGCTGGTCTTCGCGGTAAAACGTTGATCATAAATTTCCCGGGAAGTCCCAGAGCTGCGCTGGAATGCTTGGAAGTCTTTTTACCAGTCATGAATCACGCGGTGGAAACCTTGCGTGGTGATGCTTACGAGTGCGCTCAACCTGGCGCGAGATCTTAGGCAAGTCAACTTTACAAGCACACACACTTTTGAACAGACATAAACAATTCCGAAGACTTTCGGAACGGTTTATGTCTGTTCATTTTTAATAATACTTCTACGACATTATGGATTAATGGGCAATGTGGGTACCTTTTGTCGCGAATGACCTTTTTCTCATTTATAAGAAAATCAAAAAAAATGTGTAGTTTCCCCTTAATAGTCAATAATTGAGTATAATCCAGAAAATTCCGAAAAAAGGAAAAACTTAGTGAGGTAATATGAAATCTATTAATCTGAAAAAACTTCTTGTCCTATCCATCGTCTCAATCCTTTTACTTACTACTTTCGGTTGTACACAAGAGCCTGAAAATAAGGTGATCCGAATGTCTACGACCACTTCTGTCAATGATTCTGGACTAATGGCATACCTGCAACCTGAATTCGAAAAAGCAACTGGTTATATACTCGAAATCACCTCTGCCGGAACCGGCGCGGCGATTGAAAAAGGTCGCATGGGTGATGCGGATATTCTGCTTGTACACTCAAAATCGGCTGAAGAAGAATTTATCGCTGAGGGATTTGATGAGGTCCGTTTACCCTTCATGTATAACTTCTTTGTCATTGTTGGACCTGCAGACGATCCTGCTGGGGTTGCTGGCTCTGCAACCGCTGCTGAAGCGTTCAAGAAAATTGCTGATTCCGGTTCACATTTCATATCCCGTGGTGACGAGAGTGGAACAAACAACAAGGAAAATGCGATTTGGAAATCAATCGATGTCGATCCAACCGGACAAGAATGGTACGACAGTGTTGGTCAGGGAATGGGACAGACACTGACTATCGCCGACGAAAAACAAGCTTACACGCTTTCAGACAAAGCCACCTTCCTTGCACACGAAGATAATTTATCAATGCTTCTGGAAGAAACCGATGATATGAAAAATACCTATTCTATGATCATTATTTCAGCAAAACGCTTTGCTAAATCGAACGTGGCTGGTGCCCAGGCTTTTGTTGACTGGATCAAAACCGACCAGGCTCGGAAAATGATTGCAGAATTCGGTGTTGCGGAA
>JAMPIU010000055.1 GCA_023667845.1 Dehalobacter sp.
AATTAATTAAGAATTCCGTTGTATTTCAGCAATTTAAAGCACTGGGGTATAAGACGATTGCCTTCGAAACAGGGTACGATTTTACCCAAATAAAAAACGCCGACCTCTACCTGGAACCCGTCAAACCAAGCGCCTTTTTCGGGAGTATCGATCCCTACGAGGTTCTGCTATTAAAAAGTTCGATTTTTAAAATAATTTATGACACGCATATACCTGTCGTTAATCAAATCTTTGACCAGTTAACCTTTCCCTACACCAATCATGTTCAATTACAGCGGTTTATGTTCGAAAACCTCATTAAGATCTCCGGCGATTTAGAGCCGACATTTACCTTTGTACATTTGACCGTGCCCCACACCCCATTTGTCTTTCGCGCAGATGGAAGTTACACCAAAGATCGAAGGTATTTCAGCGGCGCCTTCGTAACGCCGATCAGCAACGAACTCTTTGTTGATGGGTATCTCAATCAACTTCAATATGTCAATACGCAAATCCTGGATACTGTTCAAAAAATCCTGGAAAATTCGAAGACCCCGCCCATCATCATTCTTCAAGGTGATCATGGTGCGATCATGGAACACCGTCTGCCAATTCTGAATGCGTATTTGGTTCCAAACTCGATCAAAGACAGATACTATTCCTCGATCTCACCTGTAAACAGTTTTCGATTGATCTTCCAAAATGTTTTTGGCTTGAACTATCCATTGTTGGAAGACAAGAGCTACTATTCAAAATATGAAACCCTATTTGAGTGGACGCTTGAACCGGAGAAAATGGACAGGTGCATCAAGTAGGTTTGCAGGCGCAAGTTACCGGTTGATATCCATAACATTTTCTGTCGGTCCGTAACCTTTATGCGCGATACTTCCGTTTTACGGACCTTTCAGGGTGGAGCATCGACCTTCCAGCAGTGAAGACTGAAATCAAGATTTTCCTTCAAAAACATCGCCTCATAAGAATGATAAACTAGAGATAAAGTCAATTGTGCAAAATCAAATGAGGATCAGGAACAAAGCGCCATGAAGGAAAAGACCTGGGATGCAGTGCAGAGACGTAACTTTATTATTTTGTTAACGCTCGCCATAATCGTGTTTGTCCTCTACGCCTGGCCGAACGCCAAAGCTTCTTCGAATATTGCCATGGTGCAGGTTTTTAATCCCGATGAAGCCGAACCGCTGCCCTATGTTTTTCACATGATCAAACCCGGAGAAAATCTTGCCCAGACGCTGAAAAATTTCATTTTCTATGATTATTATCCGTACGGTTTTGTTTATTTCGCATATTCCGCCATCGTGCTCGTCCCCCTTCAATGGCTTGGACAACTGCAGAATATTC
>JAMPIU010000056.1 GCA_023667845.1 Dehalobacter sp.
GGTGAGATGAGACCGCAGGGCCAAAGACCGCCGGGTGAATTCAGACCGCAGGGTCAAAGACCACCAGGTGAATTCAGACCGCAGGGTCAAAGACCGCCAGGCGAGATGAGACCGCCGGGTCAAAGACCGCCAGGTGAGATGAGACCGCAGGGTCAAAGACCGCCAGGTGAGATGAGACCGCAGGGCCAAAGACCGCCGGGTGAATTCAGACCGCAGGGTCAAAGACCACCAGGTGAATTCAGACCGCAGGGTCAAAGACCGCCAGGTGAATTCAGACCGCAGGGCCAAAGACCGCCAGGTGAATTCAGACCGCAGGGTCAAAGACCACCGGGTGAATTCAGACCGCCGGGTCAAAGACCGCCGGGTGAATTCAGACCACAGGGTCAAAGACCACCAGGACCAAGACCGCCGATGAGCGGAGACCGGCCGTATGCGCCGAGACCGCAGGGCGATTTTCGTCCATCACAGCGTCCTGCAGGTGATGACCGGAGACCGCAGGGCGGCGGACGTCCGTTCTCCGACACCGGAAGAAGACCTTCCCAGGGACAGCGTCCGGGAGCAGATAAAAAAGCCCCTCAAACTCAGAGGATCAAGATCGAAGGAAAATCCGTTGAGCTTACTGTCGCCGAGCAGCCGGTAAAACGCCAGCCACCGGAGAAAAAGAAAGCCCACGAGAATAAAGAGTTTTTATTTGATAAACGGCGCAATGATGAAAAAGATTTTTCTTCCATCTTAAGAAAAAATGACCGGAGTCAACCAAACCGGAACCAACTCAATAAGATGGTTAAAGAAGTGGTTCCCAAGCATATTATTATTCCTGAGTCCTTGTCAGTTCAGGAACTGGCGCTCAGAATGAGCCGCAAAGCCGGAGAAGTCATCAAGGAATTAATGAAGCTTGGTGTTATGGCGACCATCAATCAGGAAATTGATGCTGATACAGCAACGATTGTCGCTACTGAAATGGGCATGACGCTTGAGGTTAGAGCCGAAAAATCCATGGCAGTCATTGAGGAAGTAGAAGATGATGCGTCCACGCTCAAATTCCGTCCTCCGGTTGTCACGGTCATGGGCCACGTCGACCACGGAAAAACATCTTTGCTCGATGCGATTCGTTCCGCCAATGTCACCGCATCCGAAGCTGGCGGGATTACGCAGCATATCGGTGCTTATCAGGTAGAAATTAAAAATCAAAAAATTACTTTCCTGGATACTCCTGGTCACGAGGCTTTTACAGCCATGAGAGCGAGAGGGGCCCAGGTCACAGATATTGCCATACTGGTTGTTGCTGCGGATGATGGTGTCATGCCCCAGACCGTGGAAGCGATCAACCATGCCAAAGCGGCCAATGTACCCATCATTGTTGCTATCAATAAAATTGATAAAGAAAATGCCAATCCGGACCGTGTCAAACAGGAATTGACTGAGTACGGCTTAGTTGTTGAAGAATGGGGCGGGGATACGATCACGGTACCGGTCTCAGCCAAAGCTAGACTCAACATTGACACTCTGCTGGAAATGGTCCTGCTTGTTGCAGAGATGAAAGATCTGAAAGCTAATCCGAACCGGAAGGCAACCGGAACCGTTATTGAAGCGAAGCTCGATAAAGGCAAGGGGCCTGTAGCAACTGTCCTGGTATCCAAAGGTACGCTGAATATCGGTGACATTATTGTTGCCGGGCATTCTTTTGGTAGGATCAGGGGGATGGTTGACGACAAAGGCCGCAGAGTAAAAAAAGCGGGACCTTCCATGCCTGTGGAGGTTCAGGGATTGTCTGAAGTTCCGCCGGCGGGAGAAATCTTCAACGTTGTTAACGATGAGAAACTCGCCCGCAGCGTTACCGAAGCCAGAATGGATGAGAAAAAAGCGGAAGAAGTTAAACAAAAATCCAGGATTAGCCTTGATGATCTTTTCGATAAGATCAAAGAAGGCGAAGTCAAAGATTTGAATATCATTATTAAAGCTGACGTTCAGGGCTCTGTCGAAGCTATTAAGCAGTCTCTGGCCAAGCTGACGACCTCGGAAGTACGTGTAAACATCATTCACGGCGGAGTCGGTGCGATCAGTGAATCCGACGTGATGCTCGCTGCTGCTTCCAATGCGATCATTATTGGCTTTAATGTCAGACATGATTCCAACACAAAATCGACAGCAGAACTTCAGGGTGTGGACATCAGGATGTACAGAGTCATCTATGATGCGATTGATGACATTAAGGCAGCGATGGAGGGCCTGCTCGAACCTACCTTCAAGGAAGTCATACAGGGTAAAGCGGAAGTCCGTCAGATTTTCAAGGTGCCAAAGGCTGGAACTGTTGCTGGAAGCTATATAACCGACGGCAAGATTCATAGGTCGGATAAGATCAGGGTAATCAGAGATGGAATTGTCGTTCACGAGGGAGACCTGGAATCTCTGAGACGTTTCAAGGATGATGCCAAGGAAGTTGCGGAAGGATACGAATGCGGGATTGGCTTAAAGAACTTCAATGATCTTAAAGAAGGAGATATCTTGGAAGCCTTTACGATGGAGGAAGTTAAAAGAGAGCTCTAGACCAGCATTGGAGGTTTTCTGAATGGCTAAACACAGGGCTTTTCGCCTGGCAGAATCGATCAAAGCAGAAGTGGCACAGATGATCCGGGAGAATATTAAAGACCCGCGGCTTGGATTCGTGACCGTCACGGATGTGGAGGTAGCTGACGATTTACGGCATGCCAAAATATTCGTCAGCGTATTGGGAACAGAAGAAGAAATGAAAAGCAGTTTGGATGTTTTAAATAAGGCATCCGGATATCTGCGCAGCGAACTGGGTAAAATCATCAGCCTGCGCTATTTTCCCGAGATCACTTTCAAGTATGATCAGTCTATTGAACATGGCGCCCATATTTCCAAGCTGCTTCGTGAGGTTGGCGCGAAAGGTGAATCCAGCTATGGACAAGACGACGAATAAGGTGATCTCAGAACTGGCCAAAAAATTGGATACAATCTCCGAGGCTGCACTGCTTACGCATATATCCCCGGATGGGGACTGCATAGGTTCAATGCTTGCTTTGGGGATTGCCTTAGAAGGTTTGAACAAAAAAATATGTTATTATAATCCTGGGTTTCTGCCGGTAAATTTGAAGTTTCTTCCGGGTGTGGACAAGATATGTTCTGTTCTGCCTCCGGAAGAGTTTCCAGAAACCCTTATTTTTATTGACTGCGCTGAAGCGGAAAGGGCGTACAACGATCTTTGCCCGGAGTTTCTTCAGGGAAAAACGGTGATTAACATTGATCATCATATTTCCAATAACGGTTTTGGTACGGTTAATTGGATTGACGCCGGTGCAGCCGCCACAGGTGAAATGATTTTTCACCTGCTGGGTGAAATGGGAGTTTCCATGACCAAGGAAATTGCAGAGAATCTCTATACTGCGATTATCACGGATACAGGCAGGTTCAGCTACAGTAATACCACAGTCGAAAGCTTCAGGATTGCTGCGGAATTACTCAAAACAGGCCTTGATCTTGTTCAGATCAACAATATACTGTTTGAACAGAAAAGCCTGGCTCAGACCAAACTGCTGCAAAAAGCGCTGACGAACCTGGAACTTCATCAGCAGGGAACGATGGCTGTCATTGTTCTGACCAGAGAAGACTTTGAAGAAACAGGTGCAGATGAGAGCTTGAGTGAAGGCTTAGTGAACTATGCACGCAATATCGAAAAGGTGGAAGCTGCTGCGCTGTTAAAAGAAATTGCCCCGGATGAAATCAAAGTCAGTTTCCGGTCCAATACCTGGCTTGATGTAAATCAAGTTGCGAGCCGGTTCGGCGGAGGCGGACACCGGCGGGCATCAGGCTGTTCTATTAATGGAACAATGGGTCAAGCCAGGCAAATGATTGTATCCGCACTTGAGGAGGCCCTGAACGTTGGACGGGATCATTAATGTTTTAAAACCTGTTGGCATGACCTCCACAGACGTTGTTAGGTGGCTGCTTCGAAAAACAAAAGCCGGCAAGGCAGGCCATATTGGGACGCTGGATCCCGGAGCTGCCGGGGTGCTTCCGATTTGCCTTGGCAAGGCAACGCGGCTGGCAGAATACCACAGCGACCAGGGGAAAAGTTATAGAGCTGAGATTACACTCGGAATCACGACAGATACGCAGGATGCTTTCGGACAGGAACTATCGAGGATTGTTCCTATAGTATCACGAGCGCAATTTGCAAATAAACTGGAGAATTTTCTTGGTGTCATTGAACAGGAACCGCCCATGTATTCCGCTGTCAGAAAGAATGGCAGGCATCTGTACGAATATGCCCGCCAGGGGATCGATGTTGCAAGAGAAAAAAGACAGGTTGAGATCAAGCGGCTGGATCTGGTGGAATGGCATGAAGAGACATTTCCAAGAGTTTTATTTGATGTGGAATGCTCCAAAGGAACGTATATACGCACTTTATGTCACGATATTGGCGCTGCCCTGGGTTGCGGTGCACATATGTCCTTTTTGCTCAGATTAAGCGCAGGCAAGTTTACGCTGGATTCCACCTACACACTGGAAGAGATTGACCAGGCGCTTGCCGACGGCGATGAACACATGCTCCTGGCTCCGGAATGGGGACTCACACTGCCAAAGGCAAGTATACCGGCCTATCGGCTTGCCGCTTTCCGAAACGGGCTTTCTACCGGAGGGGATCTTGTTGATGCTGAAGTGTACGGGGAACAGCTTCCTGTTCAGGTATTTTGTGAGGGACGTTTTATTGGTATAGGGAATTGGGAAAACGGATGTTTATGCCCCAATAAGGTCATGGGTTAGCAAAGGTTAACAAGGTACTAGGGGGTAAAGGTTTTTGGAAGTTTGCACTTTGATTCCGGGACACAAATTTGAGCCGACTGTGCTTGCTCTGGGGAATTTTGACGGTATACACCTAGGACATCAGGAGCTGTTGAAGCACGGTTTGGAGAAAGCACGTTCACTGAAGACATTGTTTTCAGTTTTGCTTTTTGATCCCCATCCGCTGAAAGTACTTCATCCAGATAGAAAACTGGAATTGATTACCGGCAAGGATGAGAAAATCATGCTATTTGAAAAATTTGGCGTAGACAAAGTGTTCTTATTGCCTTTCTCTCCGGAATTTGCCGAGACAACACCACAGGAATTCGTTGAAAATATTCTGCTGAAGATCGGGGCCGTTCATGTTACCGTTGGCTTCAACTACTCCTTCGGCTGTCATGGCAAAGGAAAACCTGGCGACCTTGAAAAGTTTGGTGAAACTTACAATTTTGGGGTAAGTGTTGTCCAAGCCCAGATGCTTGACGACAGAGTGATCTCTTCGACCGAAATCAGACGTGCACTTCTGAATGGGGATATCGATTTGGCCAAGGCCATGATGGGACGCGCACCTACGATTATCGGAACGGTGGTTCACGGTGACGGGCGGGGTAGGGATATTGGATTTCCGACAGCCAACATAGAGACGCATGAGGACTTGCTAATCCCGAAAAATGGTGTGTATGCTGTTACTGCAAAAATTGACGGCAGGATCTACGGCGGGATGATGAACATCGGGATTGTACCGACCTTTAAAACCGGCCAGGAGAAGACCATTGAGATTCATTTTTTTGATTTTCACGGAGATTTATATCGGAAGGACTTATTTATAGATATTCAGGTCAGACTGCGCGCTGAGAAAAAATTCAGCGGAGTCAAGGAAATCACAGAGCAACTCGGCAAAGACATGGAAGAGGCAAAACAAAAGCTGCAAAAACAAAACTTTACAAAATTTATGGAATAAGTTAAAATGACAAAAGTAACCGCTGACTGGGTTCGACGAATCACCACCGTCTTACTTGGCAGCAGGCGCTTAAAAAATATGGAGGTGCAGAACCAATGCTTACACCGGAGAAAAAGAAGGATATCATTGCGAAGTTTCAGCAGCATGAAGGAGACACAGGTTCACCCGAGGTTCAGATCGCTCTTCTCACTACAAGAATCAATGAGTTGACAGAACACTTCAAGACCCATAAGAAAGATCATCATTCCCGCCGGGGTCTTTTCAAATTGATTGGACAACGCCGTGCAATGCTGAACTACCTCAAGAAATCCGATTTTAACCGTTACCGCACAGTAGTAACAGAACTTGGCTTACGTCACTAAAAACCATCGAAAATATTTTGGTTATTCAATTTATATGTCGATATTTACAGGAGCGTGTTCAGCGCTCTTTGTATTTATGTATTAGGGTATTTATCTTAAGAAAAATTGTCCGGATTGTTTTTTTTGTTCGGGTGCAGGAAATAATAAATAATATGTCGAACACATTCCGGATATAAAAAATTGTGAATAAAAGAAGCGTATTTAAGGAGGTTTCCAAAGTGACTCAAGAAGTCTTGGAACGCTCGCTACAGGTTGGAGGCAGAAACCTGTCGTTTGAAACCGGTATCATAGGTCGTCAAGCCGGTGGGGCAATTTATGCCAGATATGGAGACACAGTCATATCTGCATTTGCAACGACCAGTTCTAAACCACGGGAAGGGATCGACTTTTTTCCTTTGACTGTTGATTTGGAAGAACGTTTTTATGCCGTAGGAAAGATTCCCGGTGGATTCATTAAAAGAGAAGGCAGACCTAGTGAGAAGTCCATATTGTCGTCAAGACTGATAGACAGACCGGTCCGTCCGCTTTTCCCGGACGGTTACCGCAACGATGTACAGATCAGTGCGATGGTCATGTCCGTCGATCAGGACTGTGCACCGGACGTAACGGCTATCAACGCAGTTTCGGCTGCGCTCACGATTTCCGATATTCCTTTTCTGGGTCCTATTGCCGCCGTGGTTGTCGGGCTTGTCGATGGCGAGTTTGTCGTTAACCCGACGGTAGCCCAGGCGGAAATCAGCAAAATGCAGCTGACTGTTGCTGGAACCAAAGATGCGATTATGATGGTCGAGGCTGGTGCCAAGGAAGTTCCCGAGGATCAGATGCTCGAAGCGATCATGTTTGCGCACGAAGAAATTAAAAAGATAGCGGAATTTATTGAGAGATACAGGGAAGCAGCCCTGGAAGTGGGACTTGCCAAAGCCAAAAGAGAAGTCACTCCGGTCGAGATCCCTGCGGAGATATCCGACAAGGTCCTGGCCTGGGGTTATGATAAGCTCGATCAGGCTATCCGTATTGAAGAAAAACTGGCCCGCCAGGAAGCTGTCGACAAGGTCAAAGCAGACGCGCTCGAAGTTTTTGCCGAGGAATTTTCTGAGAACTTAAAATTAGTTACGAAAATATTGGATGACCTGACCCATAAAATTATCCGCAAGCTGATTACCCACGAACATATCAGACCTGATGGCCGTGCTTTGGATGAGATCAGACCGATTACGATTGAAGTCGGACGTCTGCCGAGAACACACGGCACCGGTCTGTTTACGCGCGGACAGACACAGGTACTCACGGTTGCGACATTAGGAGCTGCCGGTGATGAGCAGATCATTGACGGTTTGGGATTGGAAGATTCCAAACGTTATATGCATCATTATAATTTCCCGGCCTTCAGTGTCGGCGAAGTCCGTCCGAACAGGGGACCGGGCAGACGTGAGATTGGTCACGGCGCTTTGGCTGAACGTGCCCTGTTGCCGATGATTCCTCCGGAAAGTGAATTCCCGTATACGCTGCGTCTGGTTTCCGAAGTATTGGAATCCAACGGATCGAGCTCCATGGCTTCCGTCTGCGGCAGCACACTCGCGCTAATGGATGCTGGGGTTCCGATTAAGGCCCCGGTAGCTGGGATTGCGATGGGATTGATCAAAGAAGAAGACCATTTTGCGATTCTTACCGATATTCAGGGTTTGGAAGACCACGACGGTGATATGGACTTTAAAGTAGCCGGTACTGCCGAGGGCATTACAGCACTGCAGATGGATATCAAGATCAAAGGCGTCAATCGTGAGATCCTCGCTCAGGCTCTGGCTCAGGCCAAGGCCGGCAGGATGTTCATCCTGGATAAAATGCTGCAGGTCCTGCCACAGTCCAGACCGAATCTCTCGCCGTTTGCACCGCGGATTATTACCTTTACCATTCATCCTGACAAAATCAGAGATGTCATCGGACCAGGCGGCAAGATCATTAAGAAGATCGTGGAAGAAACCAAGGTCAAAATCGATATCGAAGATGACGGACAGGTATTTATTGCTGCGGTTGACGGTGAAGCCGGAGACAAGGCAGCTGAGATTATTCGCTCTTTGACGCAGGACATTGAAGTCGGGAAGATCTACAAAGGCAAAGTTGTCCGGATCATGGATTTTGGCGCCTTTGTCGAAGTCATTCCAGGTGTGCTTGGACTTCCGGGAAAAGACGGTCTTGTGCATATCTCCCAGCTCGATGTGAACCGCGTGAACAAAGTAGAAGATGTCGTCAAACTCGGCGACGAGATCATCGTCAAGGCTACCGGCATTGACAAGCAGGGCAGACTGAACTTGTCCCGTAAAGAAGCAATGGGACAGAGCCAGGGAGCAAAAGAATAAGGAATTTTTGCGAGCTTAGGCCTGCAATCATTAATTAATGGAGCTAACTAAACTCAGCTCACAGAAGGCGTCTCATCATATAATTGAGGCGTCTTTTTTCTATTCTTGGGCAGTGTAGCCTTGCACAGATAAATTTGGAGAATACGCGAGACGTTAAATATGGCATCGCATCCATACTCTAATACGTTATGATACTTGAAATTAGTGTCTCCGTAATGCATAGCCAGCGTCAAGTGGAGCACGATGCGGAGTGCGGCTTTTTGTGCCATGGATGGCACAATAGCCGAAAGCGGTTATGCGTTATGGAGACCCGCCTCAAATAAGTATTTAATAGTCAATATAGAATGACGTCTGTATTACTTCTCATCGTCATATTAATGTAGGGGAGGGGATGCAGATGTCATTTTTTCCTCTGACTAAGATCAAGTTTAAAGCAATTACCCTGCTGGTTGTGTTTATCGGTCTTACCTTGATGCAAAGCCGAGTCGTTGGAGTCAGCAACCCGAATTTACCTGTTCCGGTCGATCAGGTTCAGACAGATAATAAAATGATTGCGCTTACCATTAATGTCGACTGGGGGGAAGCGTATATCCCGGAAATACTGGATACCCTTGACCGTTATCAGGCCAAGGCAACTTTTTTTGTGACGGGCAAATGGGCCGCCAAACATCCCGAACTCATTCAGCAGATTGCAGCAAAAGGCCATTTGCTTGGGAATCACGGTTATTCCCATTCGCATCCGGACAACCTGACTGTGGTTCAAAATAAAGAAGAGTTAAGCAAGACGGAAAACATAATTAAAGAAGCGACCGGGTGCAAAACAATATACTATGCCCCTCCATATGGGGAAAAAGGAAAAAACGGACTTCAGGCAGCAGATGAGCTGGGCTATACGACCATCCTCTGGACGCTGGATACCATTGACTGGAAGCCGGAGAGC
Source organism: Dehalobacter sp. (assembly GCA_023667845.1). Classification (NCBI taxonomy): domain Bacteria; kingdom Bacillati; phylum Bacillota; class Clostridia; order Eubacteriales; family Desulfitobacteriaceae; genus Dehalobacter; species Dehalobacter sp. The sequence continues at coordinate 9,427 of JAMPIU010000056.1, forward strand.
ACTCCGGAACTGATTACCCAGAGAATTTTGGAACCTAAAATACGATATGGCGTAAAACCGGAGAAAAAGGGTGCGATTGTGCTGATGCATCCCAAGGAAAATACCGTCAAAGCGTTACCCAATATCTTAGCCGGTTTAAAAAGTGAAGGATTCAGTTTTGTAACAATAGAAAAATTAATAACAAACGGATTAACAGGAAATACTACTCCTTGAGCAAAATGAAGGGGTGGTACAATTGAAAAAAAAATTCTTGGGCATAATTCTGAGTCTGCTGACCATGATACTGACAGCAGGCAGTCCTCTATATGCCCAAAATACCAGGTTATCCGGAGAAATGATCGTAGAGACGTCCAATTTATCCAGCGGAAAGTGGACGCTTCCATATGTAACAGCGCATTCGGCAGTGCTGCTTGATGCGGAAACAGGAGAGCTGCTATATGACAGAGATGGGAATGTCCAACGGCCGCCCGCCAGCACCACCAAGATTATGACTGCAATCCTGGCTCTGGAGCTGACAGAACCTGAGGAGATAACCACGGTCAGTGAGAAAGCCGGCAATGTTGGGGAATCTTCTATCTATCTGGACAAGGGAGACAAGATTAAGATTGGAGAATTGCTGGAAGGGGCGCTCTTAAGCTCCGGCAATGATGCGTGTGTCGCGCTCGCTGAAAATACCGCGGGAAGCCAGGATGAGTTCATCCGGCTGATGAATCAGAAAGCAGCCTCGCTGGGCGCTTATAACACAAACTTTGTCAATCCAAACGGTCTTCCCGATCCAAATCATTATTCCACGGCGTTTGACCTGGCTCTCATCACCAGATATGCGATGAATAACCCTCAATTTGCCGAAATCGTAAGCCAAAAATATTCAGTTATTAACTTTGAGGAACCGCGTAAGTCTCAAAATGCCAAAAACACCAATAAACTTCTGTGGAATTACCCTTTGGCGGACGGTGTAAAAACGGGAACGACCAACGCAGCTGGGAAATGCCTAGTCGCTTCAGCCAGTAAAGACGGACGGAGACTGATCTGCGTTGTGCTGAATGCCCCGGATCGTTTCGGAGATGCCCAAAGACTTCTGCAATGGGGCTTTGATTATACCGGAATCATTGAAATCGGAAAAAAAGGGGACGTTGCAGGCAACTTTCCGATTTCAGATACGGAAATTCCTCTGGTTCTAGGCGAAGATATCCGGCTCTGTCTTGAAAAAGACACGATCAAAGGCCTTAAAATGCAGATAAACCGAAGGACGGAAATTGACTATCCAATTAAAGAAGGAGAAATTCTGGGTTATTATCAAATTTATGCAGAGGACAAGCTTCTTAAAGAAGTACCGCTCCTGGCACAGCATGATGGGGAAAACCCAGGTAATCTTCCCGGAAGAGTCCGAATCTTTGTGGACGATTTACTGGATTTCTTTGCTAAGAAAGGATAAACTAAATAGAGCGTTATCAAAGTGCTTAAGGGGGAAGATCATTGCATCGAAAACACGTATTGCCTAACGGAGTTCGAATCATCACCGAAGAGATCGATTATGTCCGTTCCGTGGCAATTGGGATCTGGGTCGGAACAGGATCTCGCAACGAAACGGAAGGGTATGAAGGTATTTCTCATTTCATTGAACATATGTTTTTCAAAGGAACCGGAAAACGGAGTGCCCGTCAGCTCGCAGAATCTCTGGAAGCAGTCGGCGGCCAGATTAATGCGTTTACGACCAAGGAGCTTACTTGTTATTATGCCAAAGTACTTGATGAGGACCTCTCACTGGCGATTGATGTCTTAAGTGATATGTTTTTTAACTCTCTTTTTGATCCGAAGGAGATGGATAAAGAAAAAAATGTTGTCATTGAAGAAATTAAAATGTATCAGGATTCTCCGGATGAGCTGATCCATGATCTCTTTTCCCAGTATGTCTGGCATAAAGACCCACTGGGCAAACCCATCCTTGGTATGGAAGAAACCATACACGATTTAAGCAGCGAAAAGGTTTCTCATTACCTGGAGACACGCTATACACCGGACCAGGTCGTCATTGCGGTAGCCGGAAAGATTAAGCATGAGGATATCATCCGCCAGCTGGCCATGTTCGGTGAATTCCAGAGACAAAGAACAGATTCCATCAAGGAAAACCCTCAAGGGACGACCTTCAGAAAAGCGATTGGCAAGGATACCGAGCAGATGCACCTGATCGTGGGGGTGCCGGGGCTCGGACAGGATCATGAGGATATCTATGTGATGCATGTGATCAACAGCATCCTAGGTGGAGGGCTTAGTTCACGTCTTTTTCAGGAAATCAGGGAACAGAGAGGCCTGGCTTATTCCGTCTATTCCTATCACTCCACCTATGTCGATATCGGTCTGTTTGCGGTGTATGCAGGCACGAGCCCTGGGAATACGGATGAAGTCATCAAATGTATCCTCGATGAATTGAATAAATTAAAAAAAGAAGGATTAACTGAAGAGGAGCTCATGAAAACAAAAGCCCAGATCAAGGGCAACCTTTATCTGGGACTGGAATCTGTCAGCAGCAGAATGAGCAGACTCGGCAAAACAGAGCTGTCTTTTGGTGAAGTAAAAACACCGGAAGAGGCAGTTGAAAAACTGGAAAAGGTCACCACGGCCGATGTCACGAGAGTGATGGAGCGTCTCTGGCAGAAAGACAAAATCAGCATCCTCACGTTGGGACAAAAGGATTATAATACAGATTTCGACAGGATGATTGAGGAAGCTTTTGCGGAAATGTGATGCAATAAAGGCAAAGAAAAATGAGGAGGAAGAGGAAAACGATGCTGGAAGAGAGGATCCGAGTCAAGATAAAGAAGATTTCGGACGGAGATGCGGATAGATCCAATGTACCTTTTTATGCAACGACAGGAGCCGCAGGCGCAGACCTGTTTGCTTCCCTGGACCAGGACATGGTTGTGAGGCCAGGGGAAAGGGTCCGTGTTCCTACCGGAATAGCCATAGAGCTGCCAGACCCGCAGGTGGCAGCATTTGTGTTTGCACGCAGCGGTCTGGCAGATAAAAAAGGGCTTGCTTTAAGCAACGGGGTTGGTGTGATTGATTCGGATTTCCGAGGAGAAATCAAAGTACTGATGATCAATCTCGGAAATGAAGACGTTGTCGTCAGCAATGGTGATCGCATTGCCCAGATTGCGTTTATGCCTGTTTGCCGGGCCATTTTTACAGAGGTTGACGATCTGGGTGACACGCTTAGGGGCGAAGGTGGATTTGGATCGACTGGCTTATAGAAAGTCAGTTAAGCTGATTCATTTTATTGTCCAAGTCTTTTCGGCCTTTTCAAAAAGAAAGTTAAAAAGACTGCTAACAAACATAGGATACACGAAATGGTAAACGCAAGCGAATAGCTTTTCGTGGCATCAGCAATTCGAGCGGCCATCAGGGGGCCAAAGACACCTCCGACGCCCCAGGCAGTAAAGACAAAACCGTAATTCACACCGGCATGTTTTGTGCCGAAATAATCATAGGTTGCTGATGGGAAGAGCGAAAGCAAAGAACCGTAGCCTAATCCTGCAATCGCTGCACCCAACGCAATTAATGCCGGAGTATTGTAAGTGCTGAAAGCAAGCATGTTGAGCGCCTGGATCAGGAAGAAAATACGCATCGACCAAGAACGCCCGATTTTATCGGAGAGCCAGCCGGCAATAACCCTGCCGGAGGCATTAAAAACGGCCAGCAAAGCGACCATCGCGTACCCCCAGGAAATACCGGCCTGCGTTTTGGCAATTGAAGAAAGCTGGCTGATAATCATCAGCCCGGCGCTGGCTCCTGCCGCATACATCACCCAAAGCAGATAGAATTCCCGTCTTATAAGCATTTGCCGCCAGTTTAGGCCTCCTGTCGAGGCAGTAGCCGCTGAAGGGGAAGCCGTGCTGCTCTGAGATTGACCGCTTAGAGTGGAAGGGACAGTCAGTACCTGGGCAAGCAAAACAATAATCAGTAAGAACAGGATCCCTTCAATACGGAAGGTGTTCTCTATGCCAAACTTTCTGAGTAAAGCATTGGTTAATGGTGCGATATAAAGAGAAGCCAAACCAAAGCCGGCAACAACGACACCCGAGATCAGACCTTTTTTCTCTGGGGGAAACCATTTGACTGCGGCAGGTGTCGCAGCCGAGTATCCGAGCCCGATCCCCATCCCGGCAATTAAACCGAAAGTAACGATCAGCATGGTCAGTGAGTGCGTAAAGCTGCTCAGGATTAAACCACTGCCTGCCATGATTCCGCCAAAGGCAGCAATCCAGCGGGGGCCGTACCGGTCTTGAAGATATCCGCCGGGAACCATCATCAAGGCAAACACTGCGCAAGCGACCATATACGGAACAGAAGCCGCAGTTTTAGTCCAGTGAGCCTGCTCAATCAGGGCAGCTGCAAAAACGCTCCAGGTATACAGAACGCCAAGAGCCAAATTAATGCCGGTTCCGGCCAAAGTAACTGTCCAACCTTGTCTCACTCTGTTCATCATTATCTTCCTTTCTTTATCTGTCCGTCGATCCTGATGGAATCCGGCCAGTGTTATCTTTTAGGTATCTTATCAGAAAAGAGATCAAAGGTTTGTGATTCTGACTGCAAAAGCAGTATTCAGCACGTCAACGGAAGATAATAAAGCGTTACCCGTTTACGGAAGAATAATGCCGTTTTTTCCCTCATAGATATGCTTAGGGGGGATTCCTAATGAAAGCCCTGAAGCGTTTATGAGTATTCTATATAGTGTTCTGCTGGCGCTCGGGATTGCCGTATCATTGAGAACCAGAGTAAAAGTCATGATGTGGAGGTCTCCTGAGGCACCTAATCGTTTGGCCAAAGCCATTACCCAGCTGGTCGGGACTGCGGGTGGAATTTATATTTCTTTGGAACTGCTACTGACTTTTCTAGGAATACCAGAAAACATCTGGAATCCCTCATCGGTTTATTTTATAAAGCCACTGGCTGTTTTTTCGCTGATCATTGCGATACTGCAGCCCTATGGTCAAAAAATATGGGAAACGGTCCGGGGCAGGAGTGTGTAAGATGCTTTTAAGTGAACTGTCAGGAAAAGAGATTATTAATCTTCATGATGGCGCGAAGCTCGGTTCAATTGGCGAGAGTGATATTAAAATTAGCCCCGAAGGAAAAATCGAGGCAATCATCATCGATTCAAGAGCGGGATACGGAAGGTTTTTTAATAAGAACAGTGAAAAAGAAGGCGGGTATGTGGTCGTCCCTTGGAAAGCCATTAAAAAAGTAGGCAGTGAAGTGATCATCGTAGATATCGATATGTAGGTTTGACAGGTTTCTATTGATATAATAGAATAAGAAGTGTATTAAACCCCGAAAGGCTTCTGGCGCGGGGTTTTGCGTTATCGTATTCAGGAGGGGTATATTTGGACAAAATACGCGTATTTGTTGCCGGAGCATGTGGCAAAGTGGGCATGGAAACAGTCAGGACAATACGTCTGCAGAACGATATGGAGCTTGCAGGGGTATCAGATATTCAGAATCAAGGAAAGGATATTGGATTAGTCCTTGGACAGCAGCCATTCGACCTACAGATTTCAGGCCAGATGGAAATAGAAAAATTAAAAGAACTGCAAGTAGATATTCTCGTTGATTTTACGAATCCCCAATCAGTATTTTCCAATGCCAAAACTGCAATTAAAGCGGGGGTTGTTCCTGTTATTGGAGCGACTGGGCTGGACGATCATGAAATCAGTGAATTGGAAGATCTGTCCAAAGCGACCGGCACAGGGGTTTTTATTGCACCAAATTTTGCGCTTGGCGCAATACTGATGATGAAGTTTGCGAAAGAAACCGCAAAATACTTTCATCACGTCGATATTGTTGAATATCATCATGATCAGAAGCTGGATGCACCTTCCGGCACTGCTTTGAAAACCGCGGATATGATCTCTGAGATCCGGGAACCAATCATCCAGGGACATCCGAACGAATATGAGAAAATACCTGGTGCGCGGGGCGGAGACCTGAATGGCATTCACATCCATTCCATCCGTTTACCGGGACTGATCGCCCATCAGGAAGTTATTTTTGGAGGATCCGGACAGACGCTTACGATCCGTCATGACGCGTATACACGGGAAACCTACATGCCCGGGGTGATACTGGCCATTCGCAAAGCATATAAGCTGACCGGACTTGTTGTCGGACTGGAGAATTTCCTGGATTAGGTTAAGCACCGCGTTTCTCGGCTGCTCATATACTGGATAGTAGTTAACTGGACACTATCCAGTAAGGAGGCATAAACATGAATGCGGTACTTGAAGGAGTTCGCCTGGCAGTAATCGGCGGGGATGACAGAGAAATATTTCTTGTCCCTGAGCTGCAAAAGTGTGGTGCGAAGATCATCGGGCTCGGTCTGGAAAAGTCTCCGCTTGGAGACAGCATTGAACATGCCAAATCTTTTACCGAGGTTATTGCTAAAGCAGATGCGCTTATCTTGCCAATGTTTGGTACAGATGCACGGGGCCTGATCAAGGCAAAGTATTCCAGCTACCCGATCATCTTGAATAATGAAGTTCTGGAATCGATTCCACCCGGTGTTCCACTGTTTATAGGCTGGGCCCGTCCTGCTCTGATCAGTGCAGCCCAGAAGATGAACATAGACCTTGTAGAAATTGCCAACCGTGATGAGATTGTCATCTTGAATTCGATACCTTCAGCCGAGGGGGCGGTTCAGATGGCAATGGAGGCTACCAATATCACCCTTCACGGTAGTGAAAGCTTTGTTTTAGGGTTTGGCCGCTGCGGCATGACGCTGGTCAATTTGTTGAAGGGAATGGGAGCTAGGGTTACATGCGTTGCCCGTAAGCCGGCAGATTTGGCCCGGGCATCAGAAATGGGCGTGCATGTTGCCAGTTTTGCTGATCTTGAGAAGGAAATCAGCAGGGCGGAAATCGTATTCAACACTGTGCCTGCTCTGGTTCTCGGCAAAGAAGTCTTAAACAAAATGTCTCAGGATACCGTCATTATTGATATCGCCTCTATTCCGGGGGGAACAGACTTTGAATATGCTCAGATGCTTGGCATTAGGGCGCAGCTTGCCCCTGGCCTCCCAGGCATTGTGGCACCCAGAACCGCCGGAAAAATGCTGGCAAAACTTTATCCATCTCTGATTCTTGAGCACCTTGTACCTGCTGCAGATGCAGCCACTGCAGCTGCAGTCCGGAAGGGGGTGCCCAAAAATGAGATTTGAAAAGTTGCACATCGGTTTTGCGCTGACCGGTTCCCATTGTACCCTTGGCCGTGTCATGGGGGTGATCAGGCAGCTTGTCGAAGAAGGAGCAGATATAACGCCGATTGTTTCGGAGTCCGTTAATACAGTGGATACGAGATTTGGAAAAGCAGCGTACTGGAAATCCAGTCTGAAAGAGATTACCGGGAAAGACCCGATCAGAACTATCCCGGAAGCAGAACCAATCGGTCCGGGCAAGCTTTTTGACTGTATAGTTATTGCGCCCTGTACCGGGAATACACTTGCCAAACTCGCCAACGGTATCACCGATACACCCGTCTTAATGGCTACCAAAGCGCATTTGCGCAACTTAGGTCCTGTGGTAATCGCTATATCCACAAATGACGGGTTAGGGGTTAACGCCAAGAATATCGGAGCCTTACTCTTAGCCAAGAATATCTACCTGGTGCCTTTTGGTCAGGACAGCCCGCTCAAAAAAACCAATTCACTAGTTGCCCAGATGGATAAAATACCGGACACAATACTGCTGGCCTGCCAGGGAAAACAAATTGAACCGCTCCTGGTAGAAATTACTTCTTATGAGTAGCCAAAATATTTAGTATCCTATGAGAGAATAATGATTTATACTATATTAATACTTAGTTGTTGAAAGTGAATTGTCAGAATTATTGAATATCCATGTTTAAGGAGGATCTCAATGCCGAATATTGCAATTGTCGGGGCAACGGGTGTCGTTGGTCAGGAATTTCTGAAAATTCTTGCTGAACGGAAGTTCCCGGTGAATGAGCTTCGCTTGCTTGCGACGAAAAGATCAAGCGGGTCACGGATTCCCTGGCAGGGAAAAGAAATAGAAGTACAAGAAACAACGAATCAGAGCTTTCAAGGCATTGATATCGCCTTATTTGCGGGCGGTTCCGCCAGTACGGAGTATGCGCCGGCCGCAGTCAGGAGCGGGGCAGTCGTCATTGACAACAGCAGTGCTTTTCGGCTAAATCCGGATGTTCCTCTGGTTGTGCCTGAAGTCAACCCCGAAGATGTCAAATGGCATAAAGGAATTATTGCCAATCCGAACTGTTCCACGATTATCATGGTCGTGGCACTGAAACCGCTCGAAGCGCTTTCGCCAATCAAACGCATTGTGGTATCCACGTATCAGGCAGTTTCCGGCGCGGGCAAAGAAGGAATTATTGAACTGGAGGAACAAGTGAAGTCGTGGAGTAACGGGGAAAAGATCACGGATATCGATACCTTCCCATATCAGATCGCCTTTAACCTGATACCCAGAATTGATGTATTTCAGGAGGGTGACTATACAAAGGAAGAATGGAAAATGGTCAAGGAAACCCAAAAAATCTTCCACAGGGATGATTTGCGTATTACGGCTACCTGTGTCCGTGTTCCAGTCTTTCGTTCCCACTGTGAATCCATCAATATTGAGACTGAGAAAAAAATCACGATTAATCAGGCCAAGGCTGCGCTTGCCCAGGCTCCCGGCGTAATCTTAAAAGACGATTCGGCGAAAGATATTTATCCGATGCCGCTCGATAGCTCGAACAGGGATGAAGTTCTGGTCGGAAGAATCCGGGAAGATCAAACCATTGATCAGGGGATTAATCTCTGGATCGCAGGTGATCAGATTCGCAAAGGTGCAGCGACAAATGCAGTCCAGATTGCAGAATTGCTGTTATAATAGATAGGAAATAACGGATAAGATTAAAAGAAAAGAAAAGAAAACATAGACGTTATAATAGTAAGGAAAGCAAAATACAAGACAAGTTGAGAAAATTAGAGGAAGGAGAAATTACCTTGCGTATATTGGTTCAAAAATTTGGCGGAACTTCCCTAGCCAATCCGGAAAGAAGAGCGCAGGTCGCGGCTAAGGTTTCCGAGGCTATTAATCAAGGATATTCGCCTGTAGTTGTTGTTTCTGCAATCGGGCGTTCGGGAGATCCCTATGCGACCGATACGCTGATTAAGATGGTTTCAAGCATTTATTCCGAAGTGCCCAAAAGAGAAATGGATTTACTCTTAAGTTGCGGGGAAATCATTTCCGGCAGCATTATGGTTAGCACGCTGCAGGGTCTCGGGTTGGAAGCTGTTCTTTTAACGGGTGGACAGGCCGGCATTATCACCAACAGCAGTTTTGGCGATGCAAGAATTGTCAGAATCGAACCGGAAAATATCCTGGAGCAACTGAAAGAAGGTAAGGTTGTCGTCATTACGGGCTTCCAGGGCATGACCGAAAACGGACAAATTACAACCCTGGGCAGAGGTGGCAGCGATACGACGGCCTGTTCGATTGGCGTCGCACTAAATGCTGAAGCAATCGATATTTATACGGACGTCGAAGGTATTATGACCGCAGACCCCCGGATCGTCCAGGATGCCAAAATACTTGACGTGATCACCTATAATGATATCTGCCATCTGGCGCATCAGGGAGCCAAAGTCATCCATCCGCGCGCCGTGGAAATTGCGATGCAGAAGAATATCCCACTGCGGGTAAAATGTACGTTTTCCGATGCTCCAGGAACGCTGGTCACCAATGTTCAGCCCGACCTCGCGGAGGGTTCGGACATGATCGGCGACAGGATTATTACAGGGATTGCACATACCCCGAATGTCACCCAGATCAAGATCCACATTCAAGAAGAAGAAAATAAACCCAAAGCGATCACCAAAATATTTAAGGGGATGGCTTTAGCGGATATTAGTGTCGATTTCATCAGTGTTCAGCCAGAAACTGTCCTGTATACCGTTCGTGATGAGCTGGCAAAGAAAGCCGTCAATATTTTAAAGAATCTGGGCTTTAACCCTGAATCCGCACCAGGATGTGCCAAGATTGCGCTTGTCGGCGGGGGAATTGCCGATGTACCCGGTGTCATGGCCAATATGGCAGAAGCACTTGCTGAGAGCGACATTGAGATTCTTCAGTCCGCTGACTCCCATACCACGATCTGGGTGCTTGTCAGAAAGGAACATATGGTTCCGGCTGTTCAGTCTTTGCACAAAAAATTTGAGCTTGGTATTTGACAGCCAGGCAGTGCATAAAATAGTTTATGGAGGAAAGAGAAATGTTTGGCAGCGTTTTAACCGCTATGGTCACACCATTTAACGATAAGCTGGAGATTGATTATCCTGCAGCCGCAGTGCTGGCCAGATATTTGGCTGAAAACGGCACAGAAGGGATCGTCGTAGCCGGAACAACCGGTGAGAGCCCTAATCTAACCGGTGAAGAAAAGCTTAAGCTTTTTACGACAGTGAAAGAAGCGGTTGGGGATACGTGTAAAGTCATTGCAGGTGTGGGTACCTATTCCACTCGAGAGAGCATTGAACTTGCCGAAAAAGTCTCAGATCAGCTCGATGGCATTATGGCAGTGGTTCCGTATTACAGCAAACCTTCCCAGGAAGGTCTTTATGAGCATTTTAGAGCCATCGCAGCGGCCACAGACCGGCCGGTGATGCTTTATAACATACCAGGAAGGACAGTCATCAATCTTCTTCCTTCCACAGTCACCAAACTAGCTGAAATTCCGAATATCGTCTGTATTAAAGAAGCAGCAGGATCGATGGACCAGGTCAGTGAACTGAAAAAGGAACTGCCTTCGACCTTTGCGATTTATTCGGGCGATGATTCACTGACCTTGCCGATGCTGTCTTTAGGCGGGGCAGGGATCGTAAGTGTCGCTTCTCATTTGATCGGTACCCAGATGCAAAAAATGGTTGCTGCGTTTAAGGCCAACGATATGGAGAAAGCTTTAAAATGGCATCTGCTGCTGTTCCCAATCTTTAAAGGAATGTTCGTGGCAACAAATCCAGTGCCGGTGAAGTATCTGCTAAATGAAGTCGGTATCAAAGCTGGAGGCTACCGGTTGCCCATCGTTGGCCCGACCCAGACGGAACAGGCTTTCTTAAAAGAATTGCTCACGAATATCCGGAATCTGCCTGAAGAGGTCTGACCTTAGAAATTGCTTTCAGATAAAACTAAAATTAAAAATAAAATTAAAAACTTTGGTTATGCCGAAGTTTTAGTTTTATTCGCGAATGGGCAACAATAGTGTTGGAAGCTGTTCACCCAGCTTGCATATCTGATATTCAGGTACTATAATAAATCTAATGGTGTTGTACGGCTAACCGAATAACGGAATCAAAGAAACCAAGAGGTATTTTTACCTGTTTCTATTTTTGTTTGTGTTTTTTTGTTTTAGTCTTTTTTATCTGGCTCAGATACTTCGGGGTATCTTCTTGTTTTCTTTTGTTTACAAAATTAATAGGATTGAAATTGAAATTAGTAAAGTGAAATATATATAAATTGATGGAGGTATTGCCCTTGCCAAAAGAACACAAACTGCAAATTATCCCTTTAGGCGGGTTGGGTGAGATCGGGAAAAACATGACGCTGGTAAAGTATGACAACCAGATGATCATGATTGATGCCGGTATGGCTTTTCCTGAAGATGACATGCCTGGAATTGATCTGGTCATCCCTGACTATTCCTATGTCATCGAAAACAAGGACATGCTGCTCGGGATTATGGTGACCCATGGTCATGAAGATCATATCGGCACATTCCCGTATCTTCTGAAGGACATAGACGCGCCTGTATTTGCGCCAAAACTTACCTTGGGACTGATCCAGGCCAAATTAAAGGAGTGCAATGTCAACCGGTTTAAATCGACTGTCGTCAATCCTGGAGAGAGTATCAAGCTTGGCGTTTTTAAAATTGATTTTATCCGGGTCAACCACAGCATACCTGATTCTGTGAGTCTGGCTATCCATACACCCCTCGGTGTGATTGTCCATACCGGAGATTTTAAACTGGATCATACCCCCGTTACCTCGGAGATCCTGGATATTTATAAATTCTCCGAATTGGGTGAAAAAGGTGTACTCTGCTTAATGTCCGACAGCACAAATGTAGAAAGGCCTGGTTTTACGATGTCGGAGAGAGTGGTCGGGCAGATGTTTGACGATGTATTCCGTACCGCCAAGGAAAGGATCATTTTAGCCAGCTTTGCTTCGAATATCCATCGCGTGCAGCAGGTCATCACCGCTGCTTTCAAAACGAACAGGAAGGTTGCAATTGTTGGCAGGAGCATGCAGAATTACGCCTCAATCGCTGCTGAATACGGCTATCTGATCATTCCAGAAGGAACACTGGTCGATGTAGAAGAGGTTCTGCAGCTGCCGCCGAATCAGGTCTGTATTATTACAACAGGGAGCCAGGGAGAACCGATGTCGGCACTTTCTCGTATGGCTTCCAGCGATCATAAACAGGTCGAAATCCTGCCCGGTGATACGGTGATTATTTCGGCGAGTCCGATTCCGGGAAATGAGAAATCGGTTGCCCGGACCATCGATCAGTTGTTTAAACTCGGCGCCAATGTGATCCACGAACAAGCATCGGGCGTCCATGTTTCCGGCCATGGCAGTCAGGAAGAATTAAAGATGATGCTGAATATGGTAAGACCGCAGTATTTTGTGCCTGTGCACGGTGAGTACCGCATGCTGATCAAGCATGGTCAGATTGCCGAACAGCTTGGCATTCCGCACAAAAATATTTTTATTGCCGAAAATGGAAGTGTCATTGAGTTCACCAGAAATGGAGCAGGTATCGCTGGAAAAGTGCCATCCGGCAGAATTTTAGTGGATGGACTTGGCGTAGGGGACGTCGGCAATATTGTGCTGCGCGACCGCAAACAGCTGTCTCAGGACGGTATTTTAATCGTAGTCATTGCGCTGAGCCGTTCCACCAATGAAATCGTTGCCGGGCCTGATATTGTGACCAGGGGATTCGTCTATGTCAGAGAATCCGAGACGATGCTGGATGAGGCCAAAGAGAAAATCAAACAGACAACCGAACGCTGCCTTGAAAACGGCATTATTGAATGGGTTACTCTCAAAAATCAGATTAAAGACGTTCTAGGCAAGCATCTGTACGAAAAAACGAAAAGGAAACCGGTCATCCTGCCAATCATTCAAGAAGTGAAATAAGTTCAACAAGTTCGAACATTTTTTTCTAAACGGGTTGACAATGTTTTCGCATTTAGCTATACTATCAAATGTTCTCGCAATTTTGGCCCGTTGGTCAAGCGGCCTAAGACACCGCCCTTTCACGGCGGTAACACGGGTTCGAATCCCGTACGGGTCACCATTTAAAATCCGACGTTCGTGGTCTTCCTCGAACATCAGATAAGGGCGATTAGCTCAGCTGGGAGAGCGCCTGCCTTACAAGCAGGATGTCGGCAGTTCGATCCTGTCATCGCCCACCAAACTCGAAGTTCGAAGTTCGAGGCGCGAAGTTCGAAAAAGCATATTAAGATATTGCTTGAAGAGCGGAAGGTACGAACTGAACATCGGGAAACTTGCTGCAGAGGAATACGAAGGTTCGGATATCGAACGTCGTGCCTCGAATATCGAATTGGCCCCGTAGCTTAGTGGTTTAAAGCGCCTGCCTGTCACGCAGGAGATCGTCGGTTCAAATCCGATCGGGGTCGCCATTATTTATCAGGTTCTGAATTCATCCTGAAACCGATGGGGTGTCGCCAAGCGGTAAGGCACCAGACTTTGACTCTGGCATACGTTGGTTCGAATCCAGCCACCCCAGCCAGACGGGTCATTAGCTCAGCTGGTAGAGCACCTGACTCTTAATCAGGGTGTCCAGGGTTCGAGCCCCTGATGGCCCACCATCAAAACAATATTATTTCCGAGCCATTAGCTCAGTCGGTAGAGCATCTGACTTTTAATCAGGGTGTCCCGCGTTCGAGTCGCGGATGGCTCACCATCTATCATGCGGGTGTAACTCAGTGGTAGAGTGTCACCTTGCCAAGGTGAAAGTCGCGAGTTCGAATCTCGTCACCCGCTCCAAAAAAATATGCGCTCGTAGCTCAGCTGGATAGAGCGTCTGACTACGAATCAGAAGGCCGGGGGTTCGAATCCCTCCGAGCGCACCATCTTTCAAAGGCATTCGCCGTTATAGCTCAGTAGGTAGAGCGTATCCTTGGTAAGGATAAGGTCACCGGTTCAATCCCGGTTAACGGCTCCAGTTTTATGCGGGAGTGGCGGAATTGGCAGACGCGCACGTTTGAGGGGCGTGTGGTTAACACCGTGCGGGTTCAAGTCCCGCCTTCCGCACCAATCAGCGGTTTACGGAGAAGTACTCAAGTGGCTGAAGAGGACGGTTTGCTAAACCGTTAGAGTGGGTAACTGCTGCGAGGGTTCAAATCCCTCCTTCTCCGCCAGCATATTCCTCGATAGCTCAACGGTAGAGCAATCGGCTGTTAACCGATAGGTTGCTGGTTCGAATCCAGCTCGGGGAGCCATGGCAGGGTAGCCAAGTGGTCTAAGGCAAGCGGTTCATACCCGCTCATCCGAGGGTTCAAATCCCCCCCCTGCTACCAAACATGCGGGTGTAACTCAATGGTAGAGTGCCAGCCTTCCAAGCTGGTTACGTGGGTTCGATTCCCATCACCCGCTCCATAGAAAATAAAATCCTGCGCAATCGCGCAGGATTTTCTATTTATGAGGGTGATGGGAATCGAACGGGAGGAATAGAAAATGCGCCCTAAGGAAGCATTTTCCCGACCCGGCGTGATAGCGAGCGAATTGGCAGAGGCCAATTCGCGAAGCGGAGCGATTCCCATCACCCGCGGGGTTGATGTGTGAAGTAGTAAATAATAATGAACAAAACCATTTTGTCAAGATTTTGTCAATGACAATTTGAGAAAGATATTACAATTTATGCTATTTAGTAGTATAATTAAAATGTATTTTTATTTCTAAAAATGAAATATAAGATAAGCGAATAAATGTAAAAATTATGTAAAATTAATGTAAATTAAATGTAAAATATAGCAGAGGGAGTGAAACAATGCCTCTATATTCGTATGTTGCCAAAGACTTTTCCGGCCAGAGATCGACAGGCGTTCTGGAAGCCGATAGTATTCAGAACTTTTACCGCCAGCTCAAAGAGCGACAGCTTTTTTGCATCGAAGTCAGCGAAAAGAAACAAAGCGCGCAAAAAGCGATTAGTAAGGATAAGCCGATCAAGCTAAAAGTCAAAGACCTTGTCGTGTTTTGCAATCAGTTTCATGCACTATTAACAGCCGGGGTAACAGTCATCAAAGCACTCGATGTAATCTATCAGCAAACGGAAAGCAAGAAGCTCAAAGCAGTTGTTCTCAGAGTTTATGAAGCAGTCCAAAAAGGTGATATGCTTTCCGAAGCTATGCGCAAGCAGGGGCAGGCATTCCCGGAAATTCTCATTAATATGATTGAGTCGGGAGAAGCCAGCGGCAAACTTGATCTCGTACTGGCTAAAATGACGGATCATTTTGAAAAGGAACGAAAGCTTCGGACAAAAATGATTTCTTCCATGACATACCCGGCCATCTTAACCGGCGTAATGATCATTGTGGTTATTATATTGATGACTTTTGTGCTGCCGACGTTTACCGCCATGTTTGAATCGACCGGCACAACCCTGCCGCTGACAACCAGAATCCTTATGGGAATCAGTAATTTTATGAGGTCTTATTGGTACATTTTAATCATTGTGATTGCAGCGATCGTTTTTGCAACAAGACAATACATTAAGACGGATTCAGGAAGACTGAAATGGGATGGAATGAAACTGAAGATCCCTGTTGTAAAGTCGACTTCCATCAAGATCATGTCCGCCAGGATGGCCCGCACCCTTTCCACCTTGTTAAGCAGTGGGATTCCTTTACTGAACTGTATAGAAATCACCGCGAAAGTGCTTGGGAATAAAGTAGTCAGTGACGGTTTGTTAGCTGCCAAAGAGGATATGAGCAAAGGAGCGACGATCTCGCAGTCCATCCGCAAGATCGGGGTGTTTCCGCCGATGATTTATTCCATGATCAGCATCGGCGAGGAATCCGGCTCACTTGAGAGTATTTTGGAAAGAACGTCTGCCTATTATGACGAGGAAGCCGATGTGGCAATTCAGCGTATGCTGGCGCTGTTTGAACCGGCCTTGATCGTTGTGATGGCGGTCGTGATCGGCTTTATTGTTCTGTCGATTGTTTCGGCGATGTATGGCGCCTATCAGAATATTTAAGTAAATTATACATAAGAGGGGGAATATACTTGACTGCTGCATATCTGTCCTTTGATCTTGGAACAAGAAATATTCACGCTGTTGTCGGCCAGGCGGAAGGAAATACTGTCAGAATACTGCGAAGTGCCAGCATCGGGCTTCCGAAAGGCGTGCTCTCTGACGGTTTGATTACGAATAAAGAAGTACTGATCTCAGCCATGCAGGAAGTGCTTGCTTCTCTGAATACTTCCACCAAAGATGCCCTGATCACGTTTAACTCCAACAGCGTGATTATTCGTGAATTTGAGGTTCCTTCAGGAAATGAGCAAGAACTCGAAGCAATGATTAAGAATGAAATTATTCAATTTTTCGGTATGACGGATACCGATCTGGTCGAGTACCGCAAGATCGGTGAGACAGAGACCGGCGGAATGAAAAAAGTCAAGGTACGGGCAGCGGTCATGAATAAGGAAATAGCGCATGCGTATTACGACCTTCTTGATAGCCTTAAGCTGAAACCAGTCGCGCTAGATATTCACACGAATGTTATTTCTAAAATTTT
The DNA here is from genome assembly GCA_023667845.1 of Dehalobacter sp. Taxonomy (NCBI): domain Bacteria; kingdom Bacillati; phylum Bacillota; class Clostridia; order Eubacteriales; family Desulfitobacteriaceae; genus Dehalobacter; species Dehalobacter sp. The sequence goes on from JAMPIU010000056.1 coordinate 26,261, forward strand.
CAACGAACAGACTGCGATTAACAACAATTTGTCGAAAAACTATATCATTTTGGATATTGGATATTCCGGGACGATGATCTATCTGATCTCTCAGGGCAGCCTGAATTTCTTCCGCTCTATCAGCTTCGGCGGAAGAGCAGTGGATCGCCTGCTTGCAGGCCTATTTGCCTTATCCGAAGAGAAGGCTGAAGAAAAGAAACTGGAGTTTCTTTCCGATAAACAAGAGCGCATTGCTTCGGAAGCAGGCGCAACGGAAAGAACGGAGAATAGATCCCTTGACGTGAAAAAGAAAGGCCATACGTTTGTGATTAAAAAGAAGGGTCTAACTGAAAATGTGGAAGAACCTGTTTCCGATTCAGTTGAGAACACGGTTGAAGAGTTTCGGCCCATTGAACAAGGAAAAGTTTTTACCAAAGAGGAAGCACTAGCCGCTGTGAAACCGCTTTACGGAGAACTGCTCGAAGAAATCCGAAAGGTCATGCAGTTTTTTGCGAACAGGAGCGGCTCCAAGGATTTGAGCCAAATCTACCTGATCGGTGGAGGCGCCAGTCTTACAGGAATACCTGAGTACCTGTCCCACGGGCTCGGTTTGAAAGTTGACCGGCTTAAGACGATCAGTAACATTCAGTATATAGACCATGAGCAGGCACCCGGAGACTATGTCAATGCCTCCGCTGCCCTGATCAGGCTTTGAGAGCAGGTGACAAAATGAATGATTTTAACTTTTTTTCAACATTTGAAAAACAGAAACTGGCCCAGAAGAGAAAAATCAGAAGATCCTATGGGGTGATACTTGGTGTGATTCTTGTTGTTGTACTATTTTACGGCATTATGGGGGCAAGGATGCTCTATTGTTCTTACGCGATTGATAAAGGCGAGGCCTTTCTGAATGCTCCGGAAAACAAAGCGAAGCTGACAGACATTCAGGCCAAGAAAGCAGCTACCGAGAATTTAATCACCTATACGGCGCAAGTAAGTCAGGCTAAGAACAAAATAGCGCTGGCCACTAAAGTCAGCAGTGAATTCCTGAATACCATACAAAAGACGATTCCGGCAGCAGTCAGCCTGAAGTCTCTGGAAATCAAAGACTATCAAGTGATTCTGCAGGGCACTGTACCGGCATCGGCGACAGTGGCCGAGTTGGCCCATAACCTGGAGGCAACAGAGCTTTTTTCCAGGGTGCAGGTACAGTTTATTCAAAGTGGTAGAGAAACAGCTGCCTATGAATTTTCCATTCTGTGCGAATTGAAGGAGGTGGCTGAATAATGAAGCTGCAGAAACCAAACTTGCAGGGGAAAAAGATTGGGAAATTATCACTCGATACCAAAATCACCGAGCGGGATAAAAAAATGCTGATGGTTCTTGGGGTTGTGATTATCATTGCGCTCAGCTACTATGTCCTTTACCTTCCGATGAGTGCCAGCCTTGAAAGTTTAACAGCCGATAAAGCAATCATGGATCAAAAAGTGGCTGCAGCCAAAAGCGACCTGGAAAATGAACAAAGCATTGTCAAGGCCTATGAAACGCAATTAGCGAAGGGAATGAAGGCTTCTGAAGCCTTCTTCCCCGGAGTCTATCCGTATAAGGAGCAGTATGTGCTGCTCGTGGAAAAGATCGTGAAGGGAAGCGGCGCGACGTTGACGAATCTTGAGTTTTCCGATCCCGAAGTTAGTGGGGTCGTGATGCCGGCGGACAACCGCTATCTGCTTCCGGCTTATTCCTTGCAGCAAGAAGCGAATACCATTAACCAAGCTTATAGTGACCAGCCGGCAAAAGAGATACCTTCTGCTGCAGGTACTTCCCAGAGTACCGCCACCACCGGTGAAGAGAAGACTTTACCTGCCGATGCGGTGCTCCGGCTGCCGGCAACAATTGAGTTTACCGGGAGCTACGCCCAGTACCGGACAGTTATCACCAGCCTGGAAAAACTAAACCGGGCGATTGCGTTGGAAGCCTTCGAGGCCAAGGAAGAGGAAACAGGACTGAAATTCACACTGACCGTATCTTTCTATGCGGTGGAAAAAGTTGATAACGGCGAGGATCCATTCAACGCCTGGACGATTAAAGGCAGTTACGGAAAGTCGGATCCTTTCAATTAAGCTTAAGAACGATTTTTTTCAATAATAGGAATACAAGGAGGGGAGTCATGTGAAAAAAAAATCGGATGGTTATGCATTAGTGCTGACAATGGTCTTATTGGTTGTGCTGTCTGTGTTGGGGACTGCGATCCTGAGTATTGCTTTCGGGGAGACCAAGATGGTCGCGAACCAAGTTGAAAACAAACGGGCCTACTATGCCGCACGTTCCGGCGCCGATGCAATGGCTTCCTATATTATTGATAACAGCAGCAATAGTAATATTGCGACAATCGTCAGTAATCTCATTACAAAGACCCTATATAATCCGGGAACAGGAACCGTTGGAAGCAATAATTTTGCTGTAAAAGTCAGCAGTATCAATAGCGGCCCATACAGCGGGGATCTGTTGATTGAATCTGAGGGGACGGCTGATACCGGTAATCTTCCGGTCACGGTCTATTTGACACTAAAACAGGCAGTTAAGATAGCTTTAGATATGACTGTATTTGCGGATGATGGTATGTGTTTTGGTAAGAATATAACAGTAACCGGTGATGTGGGGACGAATAGCGACAGTATTACTTTTGGGAAAAATCCAATAAATGGAGATGTTATTCTGGGCCCGGATACTAGTGATGCTGAAATGACGATCGCGGATGCTATGTCTGGAAATCCACAAAAACTAACTTCAAAGATAATATTTCCTGATACTAAGGCTACCTTATTTCCAACAGAAAATAATGAAGTGTTTTTAGGAACAGAAAAAAAAGTAAAGGGTAAGACTGTAATAACACCGTATGTAGTTACATCGAACCCAAGTGACCAAAGTAACAAAGTACTTGCAACGGCTGTAACAAATTTATCTGACGCCATGGAATATATCGAATGGCCTGCGGACGGGGGGGGTGAATTACAATTACTAATAACAAGCTCTGATTTTACTTTGGGAAAAACAGTTAACGTACCTTATGGTAATACTTTATATTTGTATTATAACGGCACTAGTCAATTAGCTGAGTCTAGTGGTAATTTTTCATATACGCATATTAGTATTTATGCACCAAATGCTGAATTCAATATTACTGGTGGCGGTAATGGCACTTTTTTAGGAAAAATGATAATAGGATCTTATGATGATACTTCAAACAGTCATGTAACATTAACAGATGATTCAGAGATAGACGAGAACAAGGTTGTTGGAATTGATACGTACCAACGCGATGTCTGGCTTAAATAAGGAATCATAAATGTTCGAAATAAGGTGTTATTAAGGAGGGATACCGGAATGCTTAGAAAAAAGGCAAAAGGGTTTACGCTGATTGAGATCATTGTCGCTCTGGCGATCATCGGTGTGATGGGAGTTTCCCTTCTTACTGTTTTCACAATGGGCATACGGGTCATCGTCCAGGCCAGAGACCGCAATGATGCGTCATTCACAGCCCAGTCCAAGGTGGAGGTAAAGCTCAATACGATAAATGCGACGCCTTCCACGATTACAATCACGATGCCCGATGCGACGACGATTTTGGCTAGTGGTACAGTAATGCTTGCCGAGAGTGCTACTGTGAACGGAAAAGAAGTTTCGATTGATTACTTCAAGCCCGGGAAATAACAGAATTTAGACTAGGAGGGGAGCCCATGAAATTCAGCATAAAAACACAAAGGAAGAGCAAGGGCTTTACCTTGCTTGAAGTGATGGCTGTCACTGCAATCATGGCTTTGGTCGTGGCAATCATTTACCCGATGATCACATTCGGAACAACCGCTCTTCACAAGGGACAAGTAAATGCCGATAAGCAATACCAAGTGCGCATGGCTGCCGATTTTATCAGCAAGCAGCTGCGCTATGCCAATTCATTTACCTTCCTGACGAGTACGCCTACCGCTGCCACCGGCAGAAACGATATTTACCTGGATGCTTCAGGTTTCTTCCACTACAATAACAATGGAACGAGTGCCACTGTGTCAGGAGTTGACAATACCACCAAATTTAAAATCTCTTTTACCAACACCGGAAAATCAAATTCGATCATTTTTACGATTGGTGATAAAGATGATGTCAATTATGATGTCACCACCGAAGTCATTCTGCTGAATTATCATAAAAGCACGTTTCCGACCGCCTCAGGCTCCTGTATCGGTTTCTCGTATACCTTGCCGTCTTCTTTGTAGGGCAGCCTGCGCAGTTGATTTTAGTAAAGTAAATAGTCTGGATGATCATATCCTATGGAGAGTGCAATATGGAAGAAACCGGGCAATTGAATCAGCCTATCAATGAAGCAGCAGCGTACTACTATCAGCATAAAGATAAAGAATCAGCAGAAAAGGTACTTGGAGCTGGCAAGGGATTGATCAAATATTTTGCAAGGCTCTACGGCGGAGGCTGCTGCGAGGACGATCTTTTTCAGGCTGGCAGTCTGGGTTTGCTAAAAGCTTTGCGGAATTTTGACCCCGATAGGGAGACTAGCTTTGTGACTTTTGCTTCTCACTGTATCATGGGGGAGGTTTGTCATCTAGCGCGCAAAGAAGCATCTTTCTACCGTCCGGGTTGCATTGTTGAGCTTCAGTCCAAGGTGGATCAGGAAGTCATGAAATATATGAAAGAAAACGGCGATGTACCTGGTACTGAATACATCGCCAAAAAGCTGAAAATTAAGGAAGAGAGCGTCATAGAAGTTATGCGGGCGGGATTTGTAAGTTTTGATGACATCGACGCTTCAAGGATTCATAGTACAGCCTACGAGACCTTTCAACTCCCAATTGAGGATAAGCTTACGCTTTACCATGCGTTAAAAAAGCTCACAGATATCCAGCAGAAAGTGGTTCAAATGCTTTTTTTAAAAGACATGACACAACAGCAGGTCGCTTCGCAGCTTGGAATATCTCAACGGCAGGTTAGCAGGGTGAAGGAACGAAGTATAGAGGTGTTAAGGAAAAATATTAAAAACTAGTGGAATTAAAGAGTAATAATTAAGCATTATATATTAAATGGAATAAGAAAAAGGATGAACCAGATAAATTACCTGATCATCCCTTTTTTATGATTGACTCTTTTTTACTTCACTTTTTTGATCACGCAAATAATTGTATAGTTAATTAGGGAGTTTCACCCATCGCTTGAACTTTACCACTCGTAGCAGCACTTCTTCCAGCACGGAAACCATCTTTATCAAATGTGAAATATCCGTTTGCATCAATTGCGCTTAGAGTGCCACCTGTAACGCCAGATAGGGTCCTTACATTTCCACCAGCAGCTTCTGATGGGGTACCATTTTCAGCTTTTATACCATCAATTGCTGTAGCAATTTGTTTTGCATCTACTAATGCTTGAGTTGCTTTAGCTTTGTTCTGGAACCCAGTAAAAGTAGGGATCAACACAGCCGCAAGAATACCCAAGATCGCAATAACCACAATCAGTTCAATCAGTGTAAAGCCTTTGTTTTTCTTTTTCATTTGAAGACACATTTTCTTTAACATTTCTTTTTCCTCCATTTTTTAATTATCATAAACTTTTTGAGGTTGTCCTCATGGTCTAGACGTTTGAATTATACCTGCAAAATTATTTTTTAGACACGATTCTTGTTATTTTACAAAATTTATACAAATAATTTACATTTATTTTACAAATCAAAAAATCTATTGTCCTGGCAGGATTTGGGCAATATAATTAACCATAGATATGGAAACTCAGGGGGATACGAAAGATGATTACATTGATGACGCAGACAGATATAATGGTCTTAAGCGGAACATTGCTGCTGGTGCTGTTCATAGCACTCATATTCTACATAAAATACGATATGGTGCGTCTGGGCGGACTCGCGAAGGGCCTTAAACAGATAAGTAATGCGGATAAGAAGCTGCCGTCTGATCAAAAGGGCAGAATGGACACGCTGCTGGATATGGCCTCTAAAACTGGAAACCCGGTTTTAGAAACGCTTTGGAAAGAGTATCACCGGGAATATGCAGATAGGCTCAAAGGTGAGATCTGTCCGGACATTCCGTATTACTTTAATGAAAACAATATGATCAATATCCCGTGCGGGCGGCAGATGATGGAGCGCGCAAGTTTGGCTCTTTTTATTCTGGGTATTGCCGGGTCGATGGTATATCCCTCTTTGTATTTTCTGGGTTTTGACGGGACGGTGACACCCGAAGGCATCATCAGGAACCTTGGTATCCTGCTTTTGGAGCTGGCAGTGGTCTCCGTAATTGTCTTTCTGTTTAAAGTGGCCGATACGGCCAGACTGGAGAGAACCAGGAAAGGGCTATGGGAATATCAATACAGGCTTTCCGGATGGCTGAATCCGATTTCCGAACACACGGAGATCAGTCTCTTAGTCGAGAGCCAGCGTCAGAACACCCTGGCTTTTCAGGACGCGGTGCAGCGGCTGGAAAACAGATTGGATTCCTTTGAGACAGAGACGATGGCGCCGATGCTTGGAGATAAGTTCAGGGAAGCCATCGAACAGAATATTACGCCGGTATTAAAGCAGACTTCAGGCGTGCTGACCGATCTTTCAGATGCGCTGATCACCAGGCAGGAAAATGGGATGAAAGAACTGGCTCAGACCTTTACCGAAAAAGTCACTGCGGTTACGGCCGACAGGCTGAATACGTTTACGGAAAAGACCACAGTGATTGCCGGGGCTCTGGAAACCGTTGTATCAGGTATGAGCAGGATCCAGGAAGCGACCGAACAAAACGCAAAATCCCAGGAAAAACTTTGTGTACAGTCTCTTGATGCACTGAATGAAGCCGGTAAAGTCCAGACACAGGTCTCGGAGGCATTGCGGGCCTCTCTGGACAGCGTCAGGGCGGCAGAAGCAGTTGCTGCAGAGATGAGAGCGTATGCAGTTCAAGGCATGGATAAAGCCGATGCCATGGCGCTGCAGTCGCTGCAGTTGCTCGAAGAGAACGTGGAGCAAGTGAAATCGGTCCAGAATGGGATTGCAGAGCTGGCGGGCACACTGCAGGGGCATATGGATCAATCCATCGCCAGGATTTCCGAAACACTGATCGGCGCAGTCGAAAAATACGCGGAAATTTTTGCAGGAATCGAGGCATCAAGAAAACTGCACGGGGAACAGACGGATCAAAGAATTGGGCAGATGGTGGAGGGCCTAGATCTACGTCTTTCGGATTTCAGCGACCGGATCTTGAAGTCCAGTGCGCTGGCGACAGATAAGCTGACCTCTTCGGTAACTGAGATCTCTGAGTCCAGCAGTCTGCTGCTGGAACAAATCAATGAAAAGGCTTCCCAGATGTATGCGGAGATTACCGGCAAGCTGGATAATTCCAATATGCAGATCTCCGGATACCTGGCTCGGGCTGTTGCGGAATATGCGGAGGTCAGCAACAGAATGGAAGCGTCCCGTGAAAAATACAGTGAAGAACTGGATAACAGGCTTAGTCAATTAATCGAGGCAACCGATGAAAGGTTGGCGGGCTATACGGAGAATATCATGGGATCCCATACGCTGACAGCTCAAAAATTGACGGTAGTCGCGGAGGGTCTCTCGCTATCAAGCAGCAATTTATTGGAACAGATCAACGAACGCGCTTCCCAGCTGTTCAGTGATGTGGCAACCAAGCTGGAAAGCTCCAATCTGCAAATCTCCGGAGATCTTGTCAGGGCGGTTGAAGGATACACAGAAGTCAGCACCAAAATGGAAGAGTCCCGCGAAAAATATGGTTATGAGCTGGATGAAAGGCTCAGTCGGCTGATGGCGATAACCGATGAACGTTTGTCGGATTACAGTAACAGAATCATGGCCTCCAACCTGCAGACAACGGAAAAACTAGCTGATATGGCCGCGGAGGTATCGCTCGAAGGCAAAAATATGCTGGAAAAGGTAGGCCGTCAGGCTTCTGATCTTTATGGCGATTTGCTTAGCAGGATGGATAAGTCCATTGATTCCATGGGCGAAAATCTGGCAGTAAGTATGCGGGCTGCCATGGGTGAAAGCATAGAGATTGTGGAGAAGCTGGCAGTCAGGACTGCAGAAATGAAAGATCTGTATGACGACTACTTCACCCGGATCGCGGAGCAGTCTTCAAAGACCTTGGACGAGCTCGATTTCAGCATACAGAAGACAATGGCATCCTTCTCGTCAGAAACGGCCGAGATCATCAGCAAAATTGCGAACAACTCTTCCGGAGCACTGGAATTCTTTGATAAAGGGATTAAGGAACTGGTTGAAAATATGGACGAGAATTCCCGCAGTATCGGTCTCTACACCAAAGAAATTAATATTGACGTGGCCGATCTGTCTGCAAATCTCAGGTTGTCCGTACAGGAATTTAATGAGCGGATTCAGGACGGGATCAATGGAACCTTTGCAGATTTTGACAAGGGTCTCGGGGAAGTAACCCTGAGACTGGCCACCATCCTTGAAAGTATCAGAGATTCTGCAGAAGCGCTGCAGAGCGCTTTAAAAACAGGAACGAAGCAGTAAACAGGAGTAAAGTATGCAGAGATTTACCCCGGAGCGATTAAACAGCACAATGGATGTTCTGCGTGAGACCGTTTTACTGCCTCACGAGTTTGCGGAGCGGGTCAGCCGGAATCCAGAGCCTGGAACATTTAAAGACGATTTCAGCAGATTCCAGGGCTCTCTGGAGAGCTATGCTTTTTCCCTGGGCAAAAGGGAACTTGAGGATTGCCTTGTCGCTTTGATACAGGATCATAGGCCGGAAATGAAGTCCGTGATCCTCCAGATTCTTAAACTGCGGATGAGTCCAAGGCTGATCAGCTTGATCCGGGCGCTCACTCAGTATTTTTATGAGCTTCCGGAAATGAGAAAGGCTTCAAGGCTTGCAGCAAATTCTAGGGATTGCAGTGACGAGCTCCTGCATGAGTTGTTTGATCAGGAAAAGGATATTATTGAAGCTGCGGTCAATCTGATTCATCAAAATGAGGAAATGGTTTCTCCGATGATCACGAGATACAGGTTGATTACAGGGAGCCCTTTTTGCAAAGCTGTAATCCGCAGATTTTTTCAGGATGGAAATGAGGAAAGCTTCCTCTTAAATGAGGATTATTTTTTAGAAATGATTGATGCGGATTCTGAACGGGATTTAGTGCCTGTGGTCATTAATTATCTTGATCAGACCTGGACGCAGGCTCCTTCCAGGTCTATCAACCGGAAACTGCTCCAAAGATTTGGCCTGCCTGAGGATGAGAAGTCCATAATCTGGGAGAACACCGATGCTGATTTGATTGCGAAATACCGCCAATGGGTTTTCCTGGACATGATGGAGGATTTTTTTGGTCCGGATAACCGAAAATATCTGATTTTCAGCAGGTATTACCAGGAGTTGAAGCATATCGGGCTCTACCATGACGATCAGATCATGGTCCTTGATTTTGGACAATTCGGCATCTTAGATCTGAAAGAGATGGCCGAATATTCCTGGCTGATGGAAAAATCAACACTGGAAATGGAGCTGGAAACCCTGCAGAAAGGGGAAGAACTTCGCTTGATTCACAGGAAGACAGATATCGAGGCCAGAGATGTTATCATTGAAGAAAAAAGCTCAGATATTCTGGTTTTAAATCTTACCGGAGTAGGTAAGCTATATGTTGCGGAGCTAATGGGGGAACTGCTCCGCAGGGGCGAAGAGATCTGGCCGGTCAAGTTCAAGCATGCGATATCCCGCTTTCGGGAAAAGATCTATTAATAGGTGATCTACCCATAGATGATATACTTAATTGTGAAAGAAACGCCCTGCCCGGAATATTTCTTATACTCCGAACAGGGCGCTTTATTTTATTGCTTTATAAACAAAATACTAAAGGTATGGTGCTATTCGAGGCCAAGTGAAGCACGATGCGAAACGCGACTGTTTGCGCCATGGATGGCGCAACAGTCGAAGCGCGGATAGCACCATGTCGTAAGCCCCTATTTTAACTTAGAAAATAAACGGCTGATCAAGATACTTCGAGAACAATTCAGGATTCACACATCTCGATTTTGCTTCCTCTAGGGTTACCATCTTCCGTTTGACCAGATTCGCCAGGGAATAATCCATCGGGGCCATACCGACTTTGATGCCAGTCTGAATAACTGTGTCAATCTGGTGGGTCTTGCCTTCGCGGATCATATTCCGGACAGCGTCATTGACGATGAGAGCTTCCATCGCTGCAACACGTCCGGTGCCATCAATAGTAGGCAGCAGCTGCTGGCAGATAATGCCCTGAAGAACAGATGCCAGCTGAACTTTAATCTGCTGCAGCTGATTCGGCGGAAAGACATCGATGATCCGGTCAATAGTAGTCGCTGCGGATGAAGTATGGAGCGTGGACAAGACCAGGTGGCCTGTTTCTGAAGCCATCAGGGCTGTGTTGATCGTCTCAAGGTCGCGCATTTCACCGACCAGGATAACATCGGGGTCTTCACGCAGTGCAGACCGTAAAGCATCTGCAAAGGTATGGGTATCGTCGCCAATCTCACGCTGGTTTATCATGCATTGATTATGGGCATGCAAATATTCGATCGGGTCTTCGATGGTAATGACGTGACTGTTGCGGTGCGTATTCATATGGCGCACCATGGCAGCAAGGGTAGTGGATTTACCGGAACCGGTCGGACCTGTGACCAGGATCAGACCTCTGGGTTTCATCGAGAGGTCTTTCAGGATATCGGGAAGTCCCAGTTCGTTTATGCTTGGAATATCAGGAACAATGACCCTGATCGCGGCTGCCATGCTTTTCCGTTGGCTGTAGACGTTAACCCTGAAACGGCTGATACCAGGGATCGTATAGGAAAAGTCAACTTCTCCCTTTTGCTGCAAACGGTTTTTCACGGGTTCATCCATCAGTTCGTCGACAAGCTCTTTAGTGTCCAACGGAGACAAATACTTGGCGTTTGCCATCGGAGTCAAGATACCATTGATTCTGAACATTGGGGGGAGACCGGTTGTGATGTGGAGGTCAGAAGCTTTCAGTTCCAATGACATTAAAAGTAAGTCCCTGATATTTAGATTCATACAAACACTCCTCAACATAATTAGATTTGATCGGTCTATTCAATACTATAGGTTACTTTTAATAATTCTTCCGTGGTGGTGGTTCCGTCCAGAACCAGACGGGTACAGGTATCACGCAGAGAAATATAGCCAAAGCGGCCGGCAATATGTCTTATTTGATCAGGAGTTACTCCCCGGTTAACCATCTCGCGGATATCCTTGTTGATCGGAATGATTTCATGGATGGCAGTTCTGCCGTGATAGCCTGTGTAATTACAGGCAGGACATCCAGTCCCTTTGTATAGCGGCTGGGGTTCTCGCAGTTTCAGCAGCATCATTTCGGCATGTTCCGGCCGGTATGAAGTTTTGCATTTCGTGCATATTTTACGGACAAGTCTCTGTGCCATCAGGCCGACAACCGCGGAAGAGACGAGATAGGATTCAATTCCCATATCGACAAGTCGGAGGATCGAGGAAGCTGCGTCGTTGGTATGAATGGTGCTTAAGACCAGATGGCCGGTGATGGCAGAACGGATCGCAATCTGGGCTGTTTCAGAGTCCCGGATCTCTCCGATCATGATAATGTCCGGGTCCTGACGCAAAATGGACCGCAGTCCCGAAGCAAAAGTCAGGCCAGCTTTGGTATTGACCTGGACCTGGTTGATCCCATCCATCCGGTATTCAACAGGATCTTCTACGGTGATGATATTGACAGTGGGTTTATTCAACTCCCGCATGACTGCATAAAGTGTCGTGGTTTTTCCGGAACCGGTGGGGCCCGAAACAAGGATGATCCCATTCGGACTTTTAATAATCCTGTCAAACAGCTCAAGATTTTCGGTAGTGAAGCCCAGTTCGGATTTGGTATAGGTACTATTTCTCATCCCAAGGACACGGATTACAATCTTTTCTCCGTGGACGGTAGGCAGAATGGATAGTCTGAGGTCAACATTGTTGCCGTCAATGCTGACTTCGATCCTGCCGTCCTGGGGCAGACGCTTCTCGGCAATATCCATTTGTCCCATGATCTTGATTCTGGTGACAATGGCCTGGTGGGCCGCTTTGGATGTTTTCATGGCTTCCTGAAGTTCTCCGTCTATTCGGTAGCGGATCCGCATTTCATCGTCAGAAGGCTCAATATGTATATCGCTCGCATTGGTCTTGATGGCATGCTGGATCACGGAATTGACTAGTCTTACGACCGGTGCATTCGTCACCTCATCGCCGAACTGGTCGTCAATTCCGGAAAAATCAACAAGGTCATAGGTTTGTTTCAGTTCTTCAATCGCTTTTTCGGCGCTTTCCTTGCCATAATAGCGCTCGATCGCATTCATGATATCTGACGCGGTAGCCATGGCTGGCTTGATGTCAAGGAGGGTGGCCCGTTTGACATCATCGATCGCATAAAAGTCCAACGGATCGACCATGGCAACGATTAGCACATTGTTTTCCTTCCTGATCGGGATCAAGGAATGCTTTCTGACCATTCCTTCCGTAATCAGACCGGTCGCCAGAGGATCTATCGGAGTTTCGCCAAGGTCAAAGTATGGAATGTGATATTGAAATTCCAGCACTTTGAGTAGCTGTTTTTCCGTAATGGATTTCGTTTCAATAAGGATCTCGCCCAGTTTTTTAGAAGTTTTGGACTGCATTTCCAAAGCATCTTCGAGCTGCTTGGTAGTAATCACCTCTGATTCAACTAAAAGCTGTCCCAGTTTTCGCATCGTTTCCGGCATATTTTTTCTCCAATTGATTGTTTATGTTTTGTCTATTTTAATTTATTGTATTATAGTGTAAATCAAAAATAAAGAAAAATTGCTAATATTTACAAATCCTGCGAATTTAGATACCCTAAGGGAAGAAAGATTAAAGGAGTGTTTGAGATGGAAACGTTTTTTATGGAACATGTTTGGCTGGTCTATTTGGGTTTATTTATCGTCGGGATTGCTGCCGGGAGATTTTTGAAAATATTAATTAGAAGAAACATGGATGAGGAACACAGAAATTTCCCAGCCAAACCGGTCATGGAAATCTTGAATGCGTTCTTATACTGCGCTGTATTCTGGAAATATGGTTTTTCTGTGGAAACACTGGGTTTTATAATTCTTGGTTCTATCCTTTTGCTGATTGCTTTCATCGATTTTAAGACTATGTTGATCCCCAACTGGACTGTCCTCTTGATTCTGGTTCTTGGCATTTTATTTGCTTTCTTCAGTCGGGATGTTTCCTGGCTGCAGAGGCTGATTGGCTTCTTTGGAGCTGGATTGGGTTTGCTGCTGATCTATATATTCTCCAGAGGCGGCATAGGCGGCGGAGATATCAAGCTGATGGCTGCATCGGGTTTTTTCCTGGGCTGGAAGCTAACGCTTTGGGCAATGCTTGTCGGGTCAATTATCGGTGGAGTCTTTGGGGTGGTTATCCTGGCCAGCGGCAAAGGACAATTAAAGACTGCGATTCCATATGGACCGTTTTTAGTAATAGGTATCATAGGAAGCATTCTTTTTGGCAATGAAATGATTTCGTGGTATTGGAGTTTATTAATACGCTAAATCGTTTTATTATTTTTTAGATTAGATGTATTGTATTTTTGCCGCAAATAATAAGAAAATGCGTAAAATAACAGGTAATAAATTCTTTTGAAAGAATCATGTGATTTGCTGTTGACAGTGTCAAAACAGCGTGCTATTATAATAAAGCGTCTCGGGGCGGGAACGCCTGAAAGAAGCGCAAAGGTCATTGAAAACTGAACAACAAGAATGAATTAAAAAGCTAGACTCGTCAATAAATTTTGGTAAACAAACGAGCTGAATCAAGCTCCGTAAATAGTTTTTATGGAGAGTTTGATCCTGGCTCAGGACGAACGCTGGCGGCGTGCCTAACACATGCAAGTCGAACGGTCCGACGCCTAACACCGAATGCTTACATGCAGGAAGCAAGCAACAGAAGCGAGTGCGCGAGCGAAGAGAGCGCACCACGCTATTTAAAAGTGGATAACACGTTAAATAGTGGGGTGAACCTGAGAGAGCGCACCACGCTATTTAAGCTTGCCAACACATGAGAGAGCATTGGGTGTTAGGCGGAGGATAGTGGCGAACGGGTGAGTAACGCGTGGGTAACCTGCCCTTAAGACCGGGACAACAGCTGGAAACGGCTGCTAATACCGGATGTATTGTCCGAGAGGCATCTCTTGGAGAAGAAAGCTGGC
>JAMPIU010000057.1 GCA_023667845.1 Dehalobacter sp.
AATCATCTTTGCCGCTGAATCTTGCCTGGCTGAGTGCCCTATTGATGTAGAAAGAAGCTACGGAAGTAATAATCATAAGTATACGCATGACAAAGATCCAGGTAAGCAGGATGCCGGTCAGATCGGGCTGTACAGCCAGAACTATGAAAGAAACGAGGGCGACTCCGGTTACACCATAAGTTTCGAATCCGTCAGCGGTTGGTCCTACACTGTCACCTGCATTATCTCCAGTGCAGTCGGCAATAACACCGGGATTACGCGGATCATCTTCCTTTATTCCAAAAACTATTTTCATCAAGTCGGAGCCAATATCGGCGATCTTGGTGAATATCCCGCCTGCAATACGCAAGGCGCTGGCTCCCAGAGATTCTCCGATTGCAAAGCCTATAAAGCTTGATCCGGCCAGTTCTCTAGGAACAAACAGCAGTATAATTAACATCATTATCAGCTCAACGCAGACCAGAAGCACACCTATGCTCATCCCCGCGTCGAGAGCGATATTCAATAGTTTCAGGGGTTTTTTCTCCAGGGAGGCGAATGCGGTTCTACTGTTAGCCAGGGTATTCATACGAATTCCGTACCAGGCAACAGTGTAAGAACCCAGTATCCCTAAAATGGTCCAGGCCAGGATGAGCAATACTCCGCTCAGAGGCATTTTCTGAAGGAAGCCGAAGTAAAAGGCTATACAAAGGCCGATAAAAACAAATAATATACACAGCAGTTTACCCTGCTGGATAAGATAGGTTTTACAGGTCTCGTAAATTATGTCGGCCACGTCCAGCATGGATTGATGGGCCCTGATTTTTTTCACCTTCATAAACTGGTAAAGACCAAAAAGCATACCTAATACACAGACTACGATACCCCAGAGCAGCAAATTGTTTTGCTCCTGGCTTAAATTTGGAATTTTAAGAGTCGCCTCACTGGCAGCTGCTATTGCCGGTGTTAGCGACATTATGGCCAGGCAAAAAAGGCTTTCTAGTGTTGCCTTGACCACCTTATTTTTGGTTATAATCTCCATTTAGCCGATCACTTCTCTCATCACATTTTTGACAGATAAATTGGTTAAAGGTTAATTTCAACGAAAGTGCAAGCGATTATCTTTATGTTTTGTGCAGTTTGCGGGGATTTAGGGTCTTTTAAGTAGCGTCGAACCTATATAATTGCCCTTCCCCAGTATACCTTAAAATCCACGGTATATTTCTATTCTGGCAGATGACCTAAACTAGACTTTCAGGCTTTTTTCCATTTTGTATTACGAGGTCAGAGTGTGTATGTCTGCATTACTACTGATGCACCTCATACTAGGTTTTCAAAAATAAGTCTTAA
>JAMPIU010000058.1 GCA_023667845.1 Dehalobacter sp.
AGTATAGACAAAAATTATTGGCGCTATGCCATACAAATTATTATAAATATTTCCCCTTTTTGAGAGACGCGCTTATTCCGCTTAAATAGCCGGTAGAAAAAGCGATCTGCAAATTGTACCCGCCGGTCAGCGCGTCGACATCTATAATTTCACCGGCAAAATAAAGCCCTTTGATTATTTTTGACTCCAGGGTGGAAGGATTGATCTCTTTTGTGTCAACGCCTCCGCTGGTAATTATTGCCTCGTTCAATGGGCGAATCCCGTTTATAATTACGGTAAGATTTTTCATGGTTTGAATCAACACATCAATATCCTTCCTGGTGACCTGATCGGCTTGTTTTTGGGGGTGCAATCCCGCCTTTTCAAAGATAACCGGTATTATTTTTCGCGGCAGCAGATCCCCCAGGGCATTCTTTAAGTGTTTTCCCGTATTCTGCTCTAAACAGGAGCGCAGCCGTTCTGCCAGCTGCTCTCCGGAAAAACGGGGAAGCAGGTCAATTTGTATCTCCACCGGAAATATCGAATTTCTGCTGAGATAACTGCTGAGATTAATAATCGCAGGTCCAGATAATCCAAAATGCGTGAACAACAGCTCTCCATCCTGCTCCGCCGCACGGCCGCCGGTTGACACCCGTACCTTAATATTTTCAAGTGTCACGCCTCTTAAATCCTTAACCCATTCCTCACCTGCCACTAAAGGCGCCAGCGCGGGGCGCGGCTCTACAATGCTGTGTCCGAGCTGACCGGCCATCCTGTACCCGTCGCCGGTGGAGCCGGTGTGCCTGTAGGACATCCCTCCGGCAGCCAGCAAAACTCTTTCGCATACTATACTGACGCCGTTTTTTAAAACAACGCTGCTGACCCGGCCCTCTATCACCATGATTTCCCTGACTTCCGCATTCAGCTTTATTTCCACATGGTTTTCCCGCAGATGCCTTATCAGCGCGCCCACCACATCAGCTGAGCGGTCGCTGGCGGGGAAAACACGGTCATCGCTCTCCACTTTCATAACCACGCCCAGCGAACGCATAAGATTAATTAAACGCAGGTTGTCAAAAGATGTGAAGGAACTACACATGAACTTACCGTTGTTAACAATGCTCTTGTGAAAATCTTCTATAGGGCGACTGTTGGTGATATTACACCTGCCATTGCCGGTGATATGCAGTTTTTTCCCCAGGACATCATTTTTTTCCAGCAAAACAACTCTTAAACCGCTGCTCCCAGCCGCAGCCGCGCCAAGCATCCCTGCCGGCCCGCCGCCGATTACTACCAAATCATACATGTTCTTACCTCTATAAAAAAATTAAATTGGTAAATTAAAAAAATTTTCAAAAATATTCCACCGTTGTTGTCAGAATATTTAATCTTTATGGTATAATTGAGATAACCGGCATATAATCAATCCTTTAGGACATCCTTGCGCTGTATAAATTTTATGCTATTTCTCTTTGATTTTGCAATTTAAAATTAAAGGGTGACATTTATATGGAGCGTCTCGGAACCATAAATGAAAACACATATTTATATGGAAATAAAACCGCTACGCTATTCAGGTTTAATGACGGAATAAGAATAATTGGGTTCAAACAGGAAGACAACTTTGACTTGAGAGTGCTGACCATAGGTTTTAATCCAAAGAGAAAAGGGTTGGGCGAGTGCGCTTTAAAACTCGTCCGCCCGCTGTTTAAAGTTATATCGGTCAACGAGATTAGCGAAGGAGCCCTGCCTTTCTGGACAAAAATGAAGGAGCGTGGCCTGGTAAACAAACTGGGATCAGTAAAATGGGAAGGAAATTTTGATTATACTATACACTGCTGAACAACAGCATTTATAAAAAGCAATATTCCAATTATTTGTCTTTTTATACTGCTCTTTTAAAGTGGTCCCAAAAAAGATTGGGACTATGGTCATGGTTAAAATAGTACAAATGGCGCTTTACTATTTTACGCCATTCAGATATATTGCATTTATACGATTTAACTAAACTAAAAAAGCAAACATAGTAAAAAACTGGGGACATAAAAAGCATCGGGTAAAGCATAATATTTAAGTCAGCCGGGCTACCAGGAAGTAAATATGTCTTTCGGAATTCTGACCCGGGGTTTTCCCTGGGTTTTTATTATGGCTGATGAGGGTTTAAATGAGCAAAAAGATTATGATTGTGGACGACAGTAATTTTGCGAGAAAAATGATGAAGGATATCCTCGTCAGCGAAGGCTACGAGATCATCGGTGAATTCGAAAGCGGCAGCGCTTCAGTTGAAGAATATACGCGCTTAAAACCGGACCTGGTTACAATGGATATCATCATGCATGAAATGAACGGCCTTGATGCCCTGGAGCAGATATTGTCCATTGACCCGAACGCCAGGGTAATTATCGTAAGCTTTATGAATAATGTAGATTCTATAAAAAAGGCATTACAAAACGGCGCCCTGGATTTTGTAACCAAGCCTTTTTCCAGGGAGCGCCTGGTTGAAGCTGTCAAAAAGGCTCTTTCACAGCCTGGTTAATATGTCAAAGAAATAACCTTCTGATTATTATTAAAGTTATTTAATTATTCATTTAATAGATTGAATATAACATTAAAGGTCGTCCCTTTTGGTCCTGTATCTATTGATATGACTGCGTTATGTCTGGCCGCTATACTGTAACACACCGCCAGCCCCAGGCCGGTCCCGTTTTCTTTGGTAGTGAAGAAAGGCGTGCCCATCTTTTCTAAAACTTCCGGCTTTATACCCGCCCCTTGGTCCCGTACGGATAAGATCACTTCTCCTTCTTCCATATAGGCGCGGATAGTTAAATTCCCTCCAGGCGGCATTGCTTCCAGGCCGTTTCTAACCAGGTTTAAAATAACCTGACGGATTTCTTTTTCATCTAAAAGGATCATTGGTATGTCTTCTAATTCAAGGGTTATATTTTTATCGCTTTTCACAGCATCGGCCTGCATGAGGGGATATAAGGTTTTTACTATCTTGTTAAGGCTGCTTCTTTTTAAATCAATTGACTTGTTTTTAGCAAGTGAAAGAAACTCGGTGATGATAGAGTTTGCTCTGTCTAATTCTTCAACCATCAGGTCCAGTTGCTCTGTATAATTACAAAACTCCTTCTTTTCTCTGAATAACTGTAAAAATCCCCTGACCGTAGTCATTGGGTTCCTGACTTCGTGACCTATTCCCGCAGCCATTTCCCCTACCAGATTTAAACGGTCGAGGCGCGCCATCTCATTCTGGAAATGCATTAATTCGGTAATGTTATGTGCCATGCAGAGCATACAAGGCTCATTGTTAATATTTATTAACACCGCGGAAAAAAGTACTGAAAGCTCCTCTCCAGCTTTACTAAGCAATGTTACTTCGACATTTCTCACTGCTCCAGATTTTTTTGCCTGTAATATTTTAGATATATCCTCCATGTTAACAACCAGACTTAATCCTGTCGGTGTTTTACCAATCGCTTCATCTCGAGTGTAGCCGGTAATTTCACTAAAATTTTTATTAACATCTATTATAGTATAATCGCTAAGTAATTGTATGCTCATAGCGGCCGGGGAAGCGTCAAAAACCTTGAAAAAACGTTCTTCGGACTGACGAAGCCTTTCTTCTTCTTGCTTGCGTCCGGTTATATCGCGCAAGATCACTATTGACCGCACATTGCCATCTTTGGACTTATAAATATTCGAGGTTATTTCTGACTCAAACTTGGTCCCATCTCTACGGACAGATGTGACTTGTGTAAAAACTTTGCCTGCTTTTTTTCTTTCCTCAAGCCCTGCCTTAAGTCTTGGGTCGTTGACGTCCAATATACCTCGCCGGCCAACAGCGTACAACTCCTCCTTGGAATACCCGAACATTTGGCAGGCAGCGTAATTGGCATCCAGGATAGTGCCATCCGGTACAGTTTGAAATATTGCGTCCGGGCTATACTCAAAAATGGCACGGTAACGCTCCTCA
Source organism: Dehalobacter sp. (assembly GCA_023667845.1). Taxonomy (NCBI): domain Bacteria; kingdom Bacillati; phylum Bacillota; class Clostridia; order Eubacteriales; family Desulfitobacteriaceae; genus Dehalobacter; species Dehalobacter sp. The sequence goes on from JAMPIU010000058.1 coordinate 3,956, forward strand.
CTTACCTTAAGAGCCTCTTCCAACCGTTTGCGAACGGTTATGTCTTTTACAGTTACCAGCAAGTGCTGCTCATTATTCAGTACAATTATTTCTATTGAAGCCAGCCCTACAATGAGTTCGCCGGACTTCGTATGAAAGCGGATTTCTTCATTTCTTATTGTCGAATCTTTAAGGATTCTCTTTATTAATTTTTCACGCTCCTCAATTGACGCCCAGATACCCAATTCCTTTACTGTACGCCCGATTATTTCTTCACGTTGATATCCCAGTACTTTCAGAAAACTGTCATTGACGTCTATATACCTGGCATCTGTAATCGTTGAGATGCCAATTAGGTTGGGGTTTGATTTAAAAGCTTTATAAAAGCGCTCCTCGGACTGGCGAAGCCTTTCTTCCTCCACTTTACGATTAGTTACATCACTGATAATCACTATTGTCTTAATACTGCCGTTTTTGGTCTTATACCGGTTTGAGGTTACTTCCGCTTTAAAATTGGATCCATCTTTACGGAAATGGATAATCTCTCTGCTGCATTTACCGGTTAGCTCACACTCCTCAATTGCGGTTTTAAGCTTCGGGTCGTTGATATCGACTATCCCTTTACGGCCAACGGTACGCAGTTCCTCCTTGGTGTACCCGAATAGACTGCACACTGCAGGATTTGCGTCCAGAATAGTGCCGTTCATAAAAGCCTCGATAATTCCGACCGGGCTATTCTCAAAAATAGCACGGTAGCGTTCCTCGCTTTCCCGGAGCGCTTCATCCACTAGCTTTCGTTCAGAGATCTCCTGTTGAAGCTGCTCCAAGGCTGTTTTTAGCTGAACGGCACGCCTGTCCACCATCTCTTCCAGGTGGTTACGGTATTTATTCAGCTCCTCTTCTGCTTTCTTACGTTTTGTAATATCTACAACCATACCTTCGAAGCAGGCAATATTCCCGCTGTCATCCCGCACAACACGTACATAATTTGCCATCCAGGCTTTACTTCCATCTTTACGCCACACCTGGACCTCAAAATCACCAACACCATTTTCCAGAACATGTTCAATACATCTAGCGCGGTCATTTGTACTTACATAAAGTTGTTTTTCAATATTTGTCACTGTACTCAATAATTCACCGGGCGAGTCAAAACCAAGAACATGTGCAAAGGCGGGGTTTGCTGTTATATAACGCCCTTCAGGTGAACTCTGATAAATTCCTACTATTGTGTTTTCAAAAATACTGCGGAACCTTTCCTCTGCGGTCATGAGCGACTTCTTGCAACTTTCGCACATGGTTGCGGTTTCTTTGAAATTAGCTATCTGTTGGCGCAAATCAACCAATTCATTAATAAGTTGTTCCTTTGTCTTCTCCTCATCCCGCATTATGTTTAACCTCCAAAGACGATCATGCACATCAATTTGACGCTCATCTACAAATTACCTTCGGGAATGGTGTCGAATACTGCCTGACATAAAATTTTGTTATTCTTAGCATATGTATAACCTACAAGATTCCGATATTTATAAATAGTGAATTGCAATCGGGCGCCAGGAAAATTCAAATCCGGGCAAATGGGCAGCAAAAAGCCCCCCGGTTGCTTAAAGCATTCCCCGGAGGGCTACATTTCACTGGTGGGCGAGGCCAGGATTGAACTGGCGACCTCCTGCGTGTCAAGCAGGCGTTCTCCCACTGAACTACCCGCCCAGTAATATATATTATCGTCGATGGCCCGCCAAAAGTCAAGCCTTCCTGCCAACGCGACAACGCTGAAAAAGCTGACACAGCGCTCCGGCGGACCTATCTCTTAACGGCCTGCAAATTAAGCGTTTCCTTTTAACAACATACATCTCAAAATCAATCCTGTTTAATTCTTTTGCATTAATTAAAGACTTTGTCCCACAACTGCCTGTGCCAGCCCGGCCTGGGCACATCCTCACCCGCCAGCAGCCTGACCCGTCCCAGTTCCTGCCCCTTCAGCATATACACGCACTCGCCAAGATACTGCCCTTTTTTTAACGGGGTTGCCGCGGGGTCCTTCACTTCCACCTTCCTTTCCAGCTCAGGCAGATTATCCGGGTCAATCCTTATTTCCAGGGCGTTTTCAGCGATTAATTCCACCCTGTCTTTGATTCCGCCGGTCACCGGCACGCTTGTAACAGCATCGCCCTTCTCTGCAACAGTGATCGGCTTGACCACTTCAAAACCATAATCAAACATGTTGATACAGTCACGGTAACGGTCATTGCTGTGAAGCGCCACGGCGATCAACCTTCTTCCCTCCCTGGTGGCGGAAGCAACCAGGCAGTTGCCGGCCAGCGGCGTGGTGCCTGTCTTCACCCCGTCAATCCCTTCATAATCTCCAAAAAGCAACCGGTTGCTGTTTTTCAGTTCCTTTTCCCTGTCCGGCGGCTCGGTCCAGTGGATGGTGGCCTCCCTGGTCTGGACCAGTTCATTTATTTTCGGGTGGCC
>JAMPIU010000059.1 GCA_023667845.1 Dehalobacter sp.
AATGTCCATAGCCTCATACATCTGTGGCAGCTTGAGCGCCCAGCACGAGGGCGCAAAGACGGTGGGAAGCCATCTATCCCATACGCCCAGCTTCGAATCGGGAGCGCACAGACGATTCGTGGTTATGGCCATCAGTGCACGCTCATAGGGAACCGTGTATTTTGTTTCATCCATGATTTTCCTGAAAACCGGTCCGATCCCGAGCCGCTCCCAAAGTGTCTCTATTACGTGAAGGGGACCGAGTTCCCTGGAGCCCAGAATTTGGACTTCTTCCGGCCAGGCGAGATCCTTTGTAGTTGGCAAAGCCTCCCGCTTTTGGATGCCCTCTCGAAATCCCGTGTGGCAAACACGGTCGATGTACTTGCAAAGACGCACGAGGGCATCACAGTCGATTTCTTCTGCCCTTCCGAAATTGTAGAGAATTTTAGGAATGATTTTACCGGTTCCCGGCTCACGAACATTGTGGGCCAGTTGATAGTATCGGAAAATGGAGCCATCCCGATTTTTGCGCTGGGTTGTTCGCATGTACATTCCTACGCAACTTGCAAATACTTCAGTTATGTCAAGGGAAAAATATATTATCGTGTTCTACAAGCCCGTCAGTGGCAAAAAATTCTTCGTGCCTTTTCAACGACTTATTCGACGGGAGGACCCTTGTGTGTCTACACATCCGAAACTCAGGCCAGAGGCGATATCTTTTACTACATCGAAACTTGGTACAACCGAAAGCGACGCCATTCAACCCTTGGCTATCTTAGCCCGGCCGAGTTCGAATTAAGGGCAGCCAAAGCCGGGCTTGGGGAAAAGTGGGCGATCTGAGCCGCTCCGGGCCATCGAAGCCGTGGCGGCCCGCCTCCGACGAGTCTCGGTTGGACCCATTCTCGGCGCTCCACCACGGCTTCGATGTCCCTCCGCTCAGTTGACTGTTCGGTGCGGGCATTTGCAAGACTCGACGCAACTGAAACTGCTTAACTCCCTCTCCACAAAAACGGGGAAGATCAAAGCAACCCTTTCTTCCCCGAATCCAATCCAGACATGAAAAATGGATAGAGTGCACAAGAAAGGAATTAGCCAATTTTCGAACTCGCTGGTTCAACGTGCGGGACTAAGCTTGTCTGGATTTGGCCTTCATCCTTTTTAAGGATGATGTTGTACTTACAATTACACTGTCCGGTGTCCGAACGGTAATGGGCACCAACTGAATCCTTACGGCTGAGCGCAGATGTTGTTATGGCAATCGCAAGCTCCAGTTTATGTTTGAGAATCAAACCCTGAATTGTTGCTTCAGAATACGTCCTGTCTGATGTTTTGATAGTTGATACACGGCCCTTAAGATCGTGTTGAATTTCGTTAAGAGAGTGTAGAGCTAAATTTAATTGAACTCCGTCTCTGACTAACCCAACTTTGCTCCACATTAAGGTCTTAATTTTAAAATCTATTTCCGAGTACTCCTTTGAAGGGACATCGTAAAACTCTATTATCTTTTTTCCCTCCCCATTCGAGAGAGGTTTCCTAGTATAATCGGCCATCCTCCCTGCCGACATACCAGCCAGATGACCAAAAACCAGTGCTTCAGCAACGCCATTTCCTCCAAGACGATTCCCTCCGTGAATCCCGCCAGCATCCTCACCACATGCAAAAAGACCGCTAATTGGAGTCTCGCAAACAGAATTTATCATAAGCCCCCCCATGAGAAAATGCGCTGTGGGGCTTATTTCAACTTTGTTAACAGTCAATAAGTCAACTCCCCATGATCTGAGCCGTTTAACAGTCTTAGGAAAACGATTTTTCAACATTAGCCTATTCAGCATTGAGATGTCAAAGATGACACCATTATTATTCGTTCCCCGCCCACTCAGAATTTCCATATATGAACTTCTTGCAACGATATCCCTGGTCGCAAGTTCCCCTCTGCTATCATAATTATACATGTAGCGTTCGCCATCGCTGTTACGGAGAATACCTCCTTGCGTCCTCATTTCCTCTTCCAGCAGACAGCCATTTCCAGGACTTCCAGGAATAATGACCCCCGTTGGATGAAATTGAACCATTTCCATATCAATTAAGGGAACGCCAGAATTAAGCCCTATCATTATCCCAGTAGCTAATTTATCTTGCGAAATGGAAGAAATAGGGTAAACACATGCCCCACCACCAGTTGCCAGAATCGTTGCAGTAGAGCGGTACGTTTCAATTGTATTAGTTTCTCTGTTAAAGGCAATTACGCCGTAGCATTCAGAATGATCAATAATCAGATCAACTACCCACCTGTGCTCTTTTATAAAGCAACCATTCAAAATAGAGCGTTTCACTAGCTCTTGAACTATTTCAAGTCCAGTAATGTCATACCAGTGAACACTTCTACTACAAGAACTACCCCCGTACGTACCAACGCAAAAACCGTTTTCGTCACGGTCAAATCTAACACCCCACGTCTCAAGTTCATTTATTCGATCTATAACGCCCTCACAGAGTATTTTTACTAAGGTAGAATTATTTACAATACCTCCAGCAATGGTATCTGAAATATGTGCTTCGCAACTATCGTTCTTGTTCATTGCGGCATTTATTCCGTGCGTTTTTTTTGAACAGCCGCCTGACCCAAGTTCGTCAGCCGTTAAGAGCGTAATTTTTGCATCTGGATAATTCAATGCAGCAGAATTTGCGGCGTAAAGACCAGCAATCCCGCCTCCCACAACAATTATGTCACTTGTGTATTCAGTTGTTTTCATGTTGTCTTCTCCTGCAAAGTAATTATCCTAACTGATTTTATTTGACCTAAGCTTGTTTTCACGTTATACAAGACGAGTGCATTCTGATGAAATATTTACCATTGTAGAATCATTGGCAAGTATGGAGAGTTTTGTTATCGGTATCAATGACATGAATCGATTCATACTATCCATAAAATAGTCGTAAGCTATGCCAGGAATGCACATTGCTCTAACCAGGAAGTTTGTTGTCTGTGGTTTAATTGAACGCATCACATTATTTCCATAATAAGAGCTATGAAGAACTGCATCGTGATCTACTAAGATCAGTTCACCAGGCTTACACGCTTTTATGTCTGAACTAAACGTCGTGAGCATTTCCCTTCCATCGGAAAATCTGTATATCATAGGACTGACGATAGTGTCTGCATCGTATACTTGGAAACTAATTAGACTGGTATATTCAACCTCCATGCAAATGTCTATTATTTTATGTATGCTACGGTAGGCACCAGTCTTAATAACTCTCTCGACTTGCTGGATAGGAGTGGAAACCTTTTTAGGTTTCAGCCCCATACCTCTGTAAAACTCTGAGTAGAGTTGACCGAAGGGGTGATCCGAAAGGTGACTATTATCGCTAAATTCATTTTTTGTTTCTTCAACAATCTTCAGCTCGCACGCAGTTCTTTCTTCTTGTGACGAATGATCAGAGAAATTTTTTACTAAACAAAAGGCAGCCTTGAAATCAGGATACTTCGTTAAAACATCATTATTGAGCTTGAGAATAACATCCATATTTGCTTTCTCCGTTATTAAAAAAAGAGGGCTTTTATATTGTCCACAATGTCAGATACGCTTGGTGCAATAGTACGTACAGTCTTTGTTGCTTCTAATAGACCCTCTACGCTTAGCGATAACAACTTAGGGTTCCTAGATGTCTTCTGGACTTTGAGAGAATCGGTGAAGGATTTTATCAATGCAGCCTGTTCTGTGTTCAAAGAGCGATTTTTTTTGAGTTCATCATCTAATTGCTCTAAGTATTTACACAGGGCATCGAGCTTCTTGGTAGATTCTTCCTCGCCTCCCCATTTGTTTTCTATATCCGAGTTGGTTATTGTGTTGCCTACAATCATTAATCCATCTCTATTGATGATGTACACCGCCGATCCTTTCTGTTCTCTGTGTGAAAACACGCCTGTTATTACCAATGGATCACCAATGCCAAATGATTTAGGAGTGTTATCCATTAACCGAAGAAGATTCTTGGCTCTCCAGCTATACTTTTTAAAAGGAAACTCGGTAGTGCGCCCGAGATAATCATATCGCAACCGCAGACGAGATATTGGATCAGTTTCAAAGCATTCCCCTTGCAACTCTAGAGGCATATAATAGAAAATGTCAAATCCTCCATTCATTTGAGAATCATAAGTTGTCCAAAATGGAATTTGACGTTTTAGCAAGTGGTCAATACCAAATACCTGTGTAAGAGTCCTTTCATCAAAGAAGGTATTCGTGAAATGGATAGAGTTATCTCGTGCTACATCAAACATATTCTTGCAAATATAGATAAATCTAACGGCAACACAAAAACCAGGGTATACAGGGGAACTGAGCGAAATCTTGATGAACTCGACTGGAATGTGAGTGCTCGGATGTAATGAGAAAGTGGCTAGATCATCAACAATTACGTTGTCTACTCCGTCATATTTCAACAGCATTCGGCAATCGTCAGAAGGAAGATAAAGCCCAGTATAACTAGTTGTAAGAGGATTATTACAGTCAAGCAAGGTAGCACTAATGTTTTTAAGATGACCCTTATGTATATGCCCTCTCTTGAAACATAAGTAAGCACCAGTCATCGGAATCTCTGAATTTGGGAGAACCTGAAATGTTAAGCAGATGTTTGCAACAAGTGCATTCAGATAATACCTATCAAAATAGGGCCAATAGCTAAAAACTGCCTTGGGAATCTGGATTTGGCAGTGTTCTTCTCCTTTTAATTTTAAGGCTCCTATCATGGCATACCCCCAAAATGGTATGTATGTCTCGTGTTCTTTTATGGCAAGTAGGTAGAGTAGGAGTTGGCTTATTCACGGGGAAAACAAGGACGTTACCTATAATACAACGATAATAGCTAACGAGTACGAACAATACTGAAGCCATAAAAAGTATCAGGTCAAAGAACAGTGCTCCCTTTATCACGTTCTTCTATCCCCGTCACAAGTTTATGTCAACGAATTTTGAACTGCATTATGTGGCTGTTTTCAACCAATGTAAGTCACTCAATTCCACTGCTGATTATAGTTTTTTGATCGTTGTCAGTTCTGTAAATGTCTGTTGAGATTTGCCAGGACTAAATCTGTCTCAAATGTTAATTCAGGATCGTGACTTCGTAATGACAACCGAAAACTGACCACCCGTGATAACCGAATTTTGACCACCCCTTGAGCGTCCATGGCTGTGAATGAATGGGGGTGTCACCGGCGATATGAAAATGCATTAGAACTGCCGGTCTGAAAATGTTGTTCTTCCCACTGTATTTTCTTCCAAAAAATTCCGCACAAAATCTTCTTCATGCTTCCTTTTTCTTCTCTTCTTCATTGATTGTTTTCTTCCGGAATTGATCCATTGATCGGCGGAGGTTTACCGGTCGATGGCAAGACAGATTAGAAAGCGCAAGTGCCTGTGCTGCGGGGTTTTCTTCCATCCCGATCATCGCAACAGGCGGCATCAGAGATATTGTTCCACACCCGAATGCCGCAAGGCCGGCAAAGCGGCAAGCCAAAAGCTGTGGCTTAAAAAACCTGAGAATAGGGATTACTTTCGCGGGCCGGAAAATGTGTGCCGTGTACAGGAGTGGCGCAAGGCCCATCCGGGATATTCCCGGAAAAAGGGAGAAGCGTTACAAGATCTGTTGTCCGGGAAAATCGTGAAAGATCCGGACGTTAAGCCATCTTTAATCCCTGGTGCGTTACAAGATCTCTTGTCGGCACAAGCAACTGTTTTAATTGGGTTAATCTCCCATTTAACCGGTTCCGCGTTACAAGATGACATCGCCATCATCGCCCGCCGTCTGCAACAATTGGGAAACGATATTTTAAATGGCCCAATTAAAGGCAGAGGAGTTCTTCATGATCCAAAAGCAACCAATCCACCCGCAACGCATACGCCGGATACCCGCAAAGTTTAGTTGGGTGGACCACCGACTGGTGCGTGACCGCCACATTGAATCCTGCTCCCATCCGGCGGCGGCGCTCTACCTGTTCTTGGTCACCGTGGCCGATCAGCAGGGGCTCAGTTACTACTCCGCCCCGTCTCTTATGAGTCGCCTTTCCATGGATGCGGCAACTCTGGATTCTGCCAGGCAAACCCTTATCCGCCTAGGCCTTATCGCATACGAGAACCCTCTTTACCAGGTACTCTCACTTGAGCCTTTTGCTCAGACCGCCCATGTGCCACCCGAGGTACACAGCATGGGGCCGATGGATCAGCCAATCCCTATCGGGCAGATCTTCAAACGTATTATGGGAGAGAACTCGTGATTGATTTTGAACTGTTTGCCAGAATCAAAAACTACCATGAACAAAAGGGTCTGAATGCGGCACAGATCGCCAGGGAGCTTGAGCTTGATCCTCGCACTGTCGCCAATTGGCTGTCTCAGAAACAGTTCCGAGCAAGAAAACCGGT
>JAMPIU010000060.1 GCA_023667845.1 Dehalobacter sp.
ACAGGTGCGACCCGATCACCGGCCACGTCGAGGAAGACGAGCACCTCGGCAACCGCCTGCACGCGCAACTCTCGAGCCGCGTCGGAGACTTTCGGGCGTATGATGCGGTCCTGGTCGATGAAGCTCAGGACTTCCATCCGACCTGGTTCTCGTGCATCCTTCTTGCGATGAAGGACCCGTATGACGGCGACCTGCTGATCGTATGCGACGGCAACCAGGGAATCCGGCCGGTCGGGACGGTCAGCTGGAAGTCTGTAGGGATCAGGGCACAGGGCAGGACCATTCATCGTGCCCTGGATCTGGATCGGAACTACCGGAACACCCGCGAGATCCTGAAGTTGGCATCACACTTCGCCTCGCAGGATACGCAGTTTAACGAGGACTCATTCGGGATCATTCCGGTCGACCCCTACCAGGCACAGCGAACCGGTCAAAAGCCGTTTCTTGTGCGGTGCGCGAATCAGGGCGATGAGTGCCTGAAGACACTTGCGATCGTGAAAGGCCTTCTTGCCGGCAGGTTGCCGGACGGCAGCGCTCTTGAAGATGTGCACCCAGACGAGATCGGGATACTCTATCGCAAGGCGTCGGCAGAGGACAAAGAGCTGCTCGGCGATCTTATTGAAGGCATCCGCGCGTATGCACCCGTCGTCTGGATCAACGAGGATTCTTCGTCACGAGCCAGAGTGCTGGATGAGGGGATCAAGATCCAGACGGTTGATTCTGCAAAAGGGCTGCAGTATCGGGTGGTGATCCTGCTCTGGCCAGATGCATTCGAGCCCTTCAGGCCGGGCGACCTGCCGCTTGAGAACAGCCGGTTTTATGTCGCACTCACGCGGGCCGAGGATGTCTTGATCGTCACGTACTCATCGGGGAACGAGTATGTCGACAGAATGCTGGTGTCAGATGATGCCGTGATCTGTTGATCTTCACTCGCAAAGATCGTAATTTTTAGCGTTCTGCAATTTTGGCACTCCTGCATGAGCGGTTTTTTCGCGCTAATGACCTGCTACTGCACCACCGGCAACCGGTATCGATCACGGAACTCACCGCAACAACCACATGAATAAAAAGAACACTATACTGGCAGCATAGGATTGTCTGCAAAATTTTGATTTCCTTGGATCTCACCACATATCATTCGATTTTGGTGCTAAATGATGATACTTAATGTTTAAACCTTTCATTAAACCTTTATGGACAACAATATGTTGATTGGGATCTATCTGGGAGTATGGGTTCCAGTATTTCCATGTATAGTAAGATTTGTTTCTATTGTAGTTCCCGATCGCACTGCAATTATACAAGATGTCCAATGCTTTTGAATAGTTAAAATCCTCAAATCGGGCATCATTCTTGCACTTCTTCTCTACTTCATTAACATGAAATTTATTTTTCCCCATCAAGGCCAACAACAGGAAACTATTCTCAATATCTTCCGGGGTCATAAAACCCGTAAGTGTGTCGTCAATCTCTGAAACAAAATAGTCTATCGAGTATTTTCTTATTCCATTCCAAATGTCGGCCTGAGTTGGCTGGTTTCCCTTTGTTTGCTCCTGGATTATATTTAATAATTGAATCAGATCCCTGGGGATGTGCCTCGTGTTTTCAAAGAGCACCTTTATCAATTGCTTATTGCCCTGGATCCTTTCGGGGAAAAACTCTCTAAATACATCCACATTCCTCCCCAAGGAAATTTCAGCACGCAAATTTACGAGTTTTACAAGGTTAGTGGAATTTATATCCTTAACATCTTGGTACCAATCAAGAATAATTGTTGAAACTTGCTTAATTTTATTTTTATTAGGATTTTTGAGTCTATCGAATAGGTCCGTTCTACAAAGGACTACAAGTTTTGCATTTACTCCATTTCCTTTGAGTTTTTTATTCATCCGATCGGCAGCTATGATTAAGGCGGCTAGCGACTGATATTGGCGCTCTCTTTTTGTTGAAACATCGTCCAGCCCATCAATAATCACTATATGTTTTGGTTTTGTGTTACTCGAATAACACACCTCCTGAAGTGTCCTAAACAGCATTTGTTTATCAAATGGAATGCTCTCTTTCTTTGACGAGAGAACGCCGCTTAAGACATCTCGAATGCCAACCCCGAATCGCTTATCGGTGCTAATACTCACCAACCGAGTGAGGTTTTCGCTTGGCAACAGCCCAAGATTTCCTAGAGCATCAACAACCTTTGCAAAGTTAACCTCGCTTGTGCACTGATGTGTAGGGTCTTTGGAAAAACTATCAATTAATTCGATAAGAAAAAGATATTCCCAACCCACGGGATCTTTTATTTCTGGCGCTTCATTACTTGGGATTAATTCTTTAAATGCGTTGTATGGAAAGCCTTCTAAGTAATTCAACTTTACGAAGAGATCATCCCGTCTTTTTGCCTCTAGTTCTAATTTAGAGCCTATTGCTGACTTTCCTGATCCTTTTGGGCCAAGAACGAGGAATTTATTGGATTCTATAATTTCTTGAATATATCCATGAGCATCTAAGAAACCCTCTATCAACAAGCGAGGGTATTCAGTCTTTTCGGTTTCAGCTTCAGCCACTCCAAAATGAATATTCTTAAACCCCATCAAATTATATTGTAATTTAAATAAGCAATAAACCTTCTCATATAAACACTCTATGTGAATAAATGAACTGCGCATCACTCTATTCTCTCAATCCCACCCCCACCCGCTCCCCTCCCAAGAAGGGGGGGGCAGTCCATGGCGATAGCCCGTAACCAAAGACTACTACCAATGAAGCCAGGCTTGGTTTATACCGCAAGACCGACCAACAGCCGCGAGCGAGTGAGGGCGTCCAGGGGCACCGGACACGAAAAATCAAGGCGGCGGCCCGAAGCGAGCATGGCAAGCAAAGAAGCGCGCCCGGCTGAACCGGCCGGGGATTGCCGAGTCGATCCGGTTCGGCAGCGAGCGGTACAACCGGGAGGAGTTGACGGCCGAGATGGGCGCCGGGTTCCTCTGCGCGATGACCGGCACCGACGTACCGGTGGCCGAGAATCAGGCGGCCTACATCGCGGGGTGGCTCCGGCACATCCGTGAGTGGCGGCTACTCACCGACCGCCGCTCGCATCTCCGGCTGTGCCGGGCATGCTCGCGGCAGGTTGTATAAGTTCTGTTAGAACTTCGGTATGATTTTAATACTCTTCATTTACTCTTCAACTCCGTCATAGAAAGTGTGCTTCACGTTTACCATAGGGTCGCTCATTTATAGGGGAGGTAGCGTCAGTTACGAACCAGATGAGAATTGCTCCTTCAAATAAAGTGCTTGCTCAAGGATTCTTTTATCCCTCTATCCCACTTCCCAAAGTTGACTTGAGTGCCATTTCGTTCGAAGGAGACCATTTGGCTTTTTCTAGTCCTATGCAATTCCCTTCAAATTGGGTGCCAGGTAGCTGAGTGCCAATGAATGATGATGCGTGATCGAACGTACAGTCGATAAACCGACATTGTGAAAGTACAGAGTGCGAAAAATCCACTGATGAGAGATTGCATTTCTCGAATATTGAATAGGTAAACTTTCCTTTAGGTAGCGAACTTCCATTAAAAACGCAATCAGTAAAAGTCACTTCAAATATCCTAGATTTTTCCCCTAACTTAAGGGTGCGCATCTTACAATCGTTGAATTTGGAGTTAATTATATGCGCACCCTCAAACTCAGATCCGGAAATATTCACATTACTAAAAGTCCCCTTATTGACCAGTTTCAGTCCCTTCAGCCTTTTCATTTTTAGGCAATCTTTAAAAGAGACACTAAACAATTTCGCCTCGGCAAATACCGAATCGTTTAGCTGGGCATTTAAAAATGTACACTCCTCAAGCCTTGCTCCGCGAAAATTAGAGTGATTAAAATCAACATCTCTAAATCTAGCTCTTATACAGTGATGATATTCCATCTTCACTTTTCCTTGAGCACCGGTAAAATCTGTGTCTTCCGTCGTTGCTCGAGTAAAATCTGCATCATCCAAGATCGTTTTTCGAAAATTTGCACCATTTAATTGAGCATTGAAGAACTCACACTCGGATAAATCAACATTCGATAAGTCCATGGTCTCTAATTCACTCGGATTAGCCTGTTTTATTACTTCAGCAATAACATAACGGCTTCTCGCAAGAAGAAGTTGAGCGCTTGTTTTTTTATTCAGGGTAGTATTATTAGTCTCTTTATCCCTATTTTCATATCTTTCGTGTTTACACGTCGATCGTGCAATACGGTTCATTTTTGACAAATGAGGTATTGAGGATATTCCGGTCGAGATGAGGGCCGTATTAACATCGGATGCAGCAGATTCTCCAATAAGGCCCAAAGAGTTCACAAGAACCGGAATGGATTCATCTGGATAATTTACTAACGCCATTGCTATCCACCTTCTTGATGCGTCGCTTGTTGCATTTCCAAAATCTCTTATCAATTCAGAGGCTTGCTCTCCTCGCCGGTTTTTTTCTTCCCACTTTCGTTGCGCTAGTCTCTCTTTTGATTCTTCCCGCCATTGGAATACCACCCACATGGCCGTGCCGATTGCAGTAATAATTGGAAAAAGTACCGTCACAATAGGAGCAACATTTGATTGTATTATTTCAGAGATTTGTACTATAGCATCGATATTTACCATAGTTCTGAACTCCCCCTTGGATCAGATCCGGTATGCTCTTGAGTATAGTTTGGACTTGATTATGAAATAGGGTCTTAAAAGTATGGGTGTCATTATTGATCAGACGGTAATGAGGCGCCTCTCTTTTTTGGGCAGTGCGACCGGGCGAGCAATCTCACTCGTTGCACTCGCTTTGATGCCTCACCCTGGTTCTCCTCGGTTTCTGGTACCTCTGACGCCCTCACTCGCTCGCTCCGCTCGCTTCGTGGCGGCTGCTTCCGCCCGCCGCTCGCATCTCCGGCTGCGCCGGGCATGCTCGCGGCTGTATACTGATACAGTGCGGACGCCGCTAGGAATATCAGGTCTACCACTCCTCGGTGGTGTCGCTCCCTCCGGTTGCTAAGCAGATGCTCTAGGGAGTGAAACATACCACCAAATATGAAAAACCAGTTGTTGAGATTTCCCATTTCAATGTGCTTTATTGTATCATACGCTATCGCCGAAAATGAGTAAATATTAATCAATATTTTACTGTGCTTTGTTTTTCGTTGGACTTTCCTTTTTTCTTTAATTCTTTACACTTTCAAGTATTTCTGCTAGTGTATTCAGCTTGAATGCTTCCGGGTATGCTCTCTCAATGAGCACACGGTTCTGCCATGTCATCTCATCAAAATCTGGCCATCTTAAGTGATCATAAAGGGCCATTGTCGGGCGCAGATAGTGATACGGGTCTTCTTTCTGCAGCAATTCCTGAAAAGCGGGTTCCTCTTGGAACGGCCTCTGTATTAACGTCCGATTGAGTTCCTGGAGTAAAAGTTCGAGATGGTAGTCTGAAATATCCTCATCGGGTGCATAGTATTTGAGAATATTTTGGATCTTGTAACTAAATTTCCTCTTTAAATATCGGGAAACTGGGTTGTCGTCGTCTTTCAGGCCTTTTACCAGCGCATTTGGATCTTTTAATGTGTCCCTTATAACACCTTTTATGGCGCCGAAAGGCTGAATTGTTGTCCAGATGTTAATTCGATATTGGTTTTTCTCTCTGGGCTGAGATTCATTGGATTTGTCGTATGTCGTATTAAATCGTGCATCATAATTGAGTACATAGCCGTTTTTCAACCGAATTTTTAGCAGGCAATCATTCTTTTCCATTGGACACTCATAAGGACGAACCCAAACTTCCGAAAGAAGTCCTTTTTCTGGCGTTGCACGTGTTTTGATGATATCGTTAATTGTAGTGAATATCATCTCAAAGAGAAAAGGAAATTTAAGTAGATCTAATTCGTCTCGTGTGTAACTAGGAGATGGATTGTCCTTATAGGGATCCCAGTCCCCGTTCACGAATTCATCAAGTGCAATAGGCGATGTCAGAATCAAGGCAAGCAGGGGGAGGACAACATCCTCGTGCTCGTGCATCCTGTAGTATTCTTCAATCGCACTGGAGTATTTATGGAGATCAGGAAGGGTACCCAAGGAAAAATCGTGGTTCTTGATTACTGCAGGGATATTTACATCTCTTTTATAAGGGCCGGGGAACACGGGAAAACGCAAACGAAGAGTTGATATCGGTCCTCTTCGACATCCTCTATCAGAGGGAAGAGCGGCTTTTCGTACATATCCTTGAAATGAGCTGACTGAGTAAAATTCAGCGAGCTCTTCTTGTTGTGTTTCGCGATAAAATTGACTTCGATCTTTAAAGACCTCCTGAAAAAATGCGTTTGCTTCTTTTTCCTCCCAGTCCAGAATATCG
>JAMPIU010000061.1 GCA_023667845.1 Dehalobacter sp.
TTCTATGCATTCATGTCACTTCCGCAATTAATTTTTGAAAATACCGCTATGGAAATAATCACATTGTAGCACCATAATTCAAAAGCTTCAAGGCAAATCCAGTAACTGTAAAACTGTGCGCTGGCCGGCTGGAAAATTTGATACAGGATATCGCAAAGTCCCAGGGAGCAGGGCTTTGCCGAAGCAACAAGCACCCTTGACTTTACCGGTATTTATTGATAAATACAGTTTATAATAGTATTCAGGGGATGATATACATGAGCGTCAGTTTTATTGAGGAAAAGGTAACTGTAAACGGCAAATTTGCGTTAAAAGGCACCATGACCATACCTGCCGGGAATGAAGGTAAATATCCGGCTGTCCTGATTATTTCAGGCTCGGGAAAGATCACACGGGACGGCAATGCAGGCAAAAAAATAAATTTTAATATTTACAGAGAACTGGCAGAGAACATTGCAAAACTGGGGTTCGTGACATTGCGGTATGACAAAAGAGGCGTGGGTGAAAGCGAAGGGAATTATCTTGAAACCGGCATGTGGGATTTAGTGGACGACGTGAAAGCGAATATTGATTTTTTAAAGGCCCATCCCGCTGTTGACCCGGAAAAAATCATATTACTGGGACACAGTGAAGGATGTATGCTGGCAACCATTACTAACTCACGATATCCGGTGGGCGGCCTGATCCTGCTCGCCGGCGCCGCTGAAACACTGAAGGACGCCGTTAACCGTCAACGCAGTCTTTTATATGAAGAGATCCAGCATTCCAAAGGATTCAAGTTCGCACTGCTGCGCCTGCTCAAAGCTGACAAAAAGAGCGAAGCGCAGAGCCAAAAGTTTTTTCAGAAAGTGATGGCGTCAAACCGGGATGTGATGAGGCAGGGGCTTGTGAAAATCAATGCCAAATGGATCAGGGAGCACTTTTCTCATAATGTTGTGGATGACTTGAAAAAAGCCGCTTGTCCGGTCCTTGCTGTCACCGGCTCAAAGGATTTCCAGACAAATCCCGAATGCGTCAAAGTGGTACCGGGACTTGTACAGGGTGAAGCGGAGGTCCATATCGTTGAAAATATGAACCACATTTTAAAGGAATACCATGGAAAAATAACGGTGCTGGACGCTAAAAAGCAATACATGAAGGCTCAGAGCCAGCCTATTCACCCGGAGTTGCAAAAAATCCTTCAAAATTGGCTGGTCAAACACTATAAAACAGTAGATAACTTGAAGTAAGCCAGAATCGCCGCTCCTTCCGCTTAAGGGCTCTTCCGCCCCCTGCCCTATGCCGGTTTACCCCGGTTTCTATAGACTGTCCCCCTCTTT
>JAMPIU010000062.1 GCA_023667845.1 Dehalobacter sp.
GATCTATGGGATTAATATCTTCTTGCTTATATTGGTGTTTGCGGTTGGGACTTCGGCTAAAGGAGCCCAACGCTGGATTCCTGTAATAGGTGGATTTAATATTCAGCCTTCGGAATTTGCTAAGGTTTTCCTGATTGTTACCTTTGCAAATTTTCTTTCCAATCGAAGAGGAAAGCTTAATAATGTGAAAGACTTTATTGTTCCTTTATTGTTTGTGATGCCGCCCACCTTCTTAGTATTTTTACAACCGGACTTAGGGTCTGCTTTGGTGTTCGGAGCAATTTTCGTGGGTATGATGTTTGTGGCAGGAGCAAATCCTATTAAATTCGGAGCAATTATTGGGGCTACGATTACCACAGCGATTACAGCTGTTTCTCTTCATTTTGCCACCAATCTTCCCTGGCCCCTCAGCTACCTGGAAGGATTGAAACTTCCCCTGGAGGATTATCAGCTAGACCGCTTGATGGTTTTTATTGATCCTGCCCGGGATACTTCGGGAGATGGCTACCATGTTATGCAGTCTGTTTGGGCCATTGGCTCCGGGGGTCTTTGGGGAAAGGGATATAGAGAAGGAACACAGGGGCAGCTGAATTTCCTGCCGGAACACCATACAGATTTTATTTTTTCTGTGATTGGGGAAGAGTTCGGCTTTATTGGGACTTCTATTATACTGTTTATTTTTTGTATTTTCTTATTGCGAATGATCAGCATCGGAATGAAAGCCAGAGATGATTTTGGAATGCTGATTGTGGCAGGAGTTGTCTCCATGATAGGCTTCCATATTCTTGTTAATGTTGGCATGGCATCGGGAATCATGCCTGTCACAGGAATTCCTTTGCCCTTCCTGACTTCAGGAGGCAGTTCCATGTGGGCGAACATGATGGCTGTCGGACTGGTGCTAAGTGTAGGATTTCGAGGGGAGCGGCCTATGTTTTAGGGTCTTTCCGGAGACTAATCCCAAAGCCCGCTTTCGTGAAGCAAGGCCCAGGATTTTAATACTGTAAAAAGGTTGACTCGTGTACTCATCATGGACAGATCCACCTTAAGAAGCTGCTCAATCTTTTCGATGCGATAATAGAGTGTATTGACGTGTATGAATAAATTCTTAGCAGTTTCTTTAAGATTAAAATTAGAGTTTACCAGTTCTGTAAGTGTCGGCAGCAAACTGCCTTCATTCTTCGTATCATAGTCAAGGAGCGGATCCAGGGTATTCCGGCAGAACATTTTTACGATCTCCAGTTCCTGCGAGAAAAAAGGGGTAAAAATACCGAGATTTGAGAAATATTGAATTTCGGCTTTGGTTCCCATAACATG
>JAMPIU010000063.1 GCA_023667845.1 Dehalobacter sp.
CAGGGCGGCAGCGGGCAGGGCCTGGCGCTGCACAGCACGCTGCTCGCCGTGATCGGCGGGGAACTGGCGGTGGAAAGCGCCGCGGGCCAGTACACCCGCGTCACGGTCAGTTTGCCGGCTGCAGAATGGGAGGTGTGGGAGTGATAACCTATTCAACATATATGGGTGTTTGTTCAGATAAAACCCATCGATTTGGATTATTATCACAAGGGCTGAAGTAGAGCGATACCTCCAATTGAATTGGTATGTCCAACATCGCTGGCAATAACTCAATTATTGTTTCTATTGAACTCCCGCCAAGGTTTTCGGAATATTCAATATTTCCTCTTGTATGCAAGGAAATCCTCCCCGGTCCATTGATGATTAACTCGTAACCTGTTGAGATGATAGTAGGATTTCGTGAAATTCCAATTGAATGATTTGAATAATCCAGCGTCTCCATCTGAAAAGCGTAAAGCGGATTCCATATACCACTTGGAGATGCTAACTTGAATTTTCCTTGACATTTGTGAGCTGGGATAACGATTGTTTCTTGTTGATAGGTCTCAGCATAGAGTGTAACTTTGAAGAGAAGGTTAAGAACTCCTGGTTTATTGGGACGAAAATGACCATACGCGATAGCATCAAGAATCTCAAGTCGTGGTAATTTTTGTAAAGGCGCGAGTATTCTTATTATTTCATCACGTCGTGCTGATCGGGTACGTGTTCCTTCACGCCATGGAATTTCTCTCTCCGAAGGACCATTCCCAGAGCATTTTATTACATACGGGGCTCTATCAGTTTCAAAAAACAACGCTACTACCACTTTATTATTAATATAGACATTCAATGGGGTGAATGTTGGGGTAGGACCGTCGAAGTGAGATGCGACTTGTGGGTACCAATTGGCCAGTTCTTCATGCGCCGCTCCAATTATCTTTCCTGCTTCATCAAGTCCAATAATCCACAGTATGCTTTGCCCTCTTGCTGCGTTTGCATGAGCAGCGATACGTCTTGCCGCCTTCTCGGCTGGTATCCACTGGGATTTGATCTCGACCCGGCTATCTTCGATTGGGCTTCCGGCATTTAATTGGTCAATTATCTGAAATACCCAAGACTCAATTTGAATATTATTCATGCTCGCCTGCCTTAGATATGCGGTTGCTAGGAGGAAGTTATTAACCTAATAGTTTTAGCCACCCAACAGGTTAGGTTTGCGTTTGAAACAGAAAATGTTTTTGGGATCCTGACGATATTATAGGCATAATAAACAAAAATTGCAATGAGATGATAGTGTGTTATGTA
>JAMPIU010000064.1:0-728 GCA_023667845.1 Dehalobacter sp.
GGAACTCAAACACGAATTCAAACTGTCATACCTGATTATCGCCCACGATCTTTCCGTATTGCATCATATGAGCGACCGCATTGCCGTCATGTACCTCGGCTCAATCGTGGAAATTGGTGAAACGGAGCAAGTGTTCTCCCGCTATCTGCACCCGTATACCGAAGCCCTGCTTTCAGCAGTGCCACATCTGGAAGTTCAAAAGCGTGGAACAAGAATCATCCTGAAAGGTGACATACCTTCCCCCCTTGCGCCGCCGACCGGGTGTCCCTTTCACCCCCGATGTCCGTATGCCCGTCCGGAAGTCTGCGCGGTGCTACCGCCCCCCCTTGAGGAGAAAAGGCCCGGTCACCTTGCCGCGTGTCATTTCAGCCTGAATCAAACCAATTAAAATACCATCCGAAAACTCCAAAACAGGGCAATTCCCCGATTGTTTTCAATGCTCAATTTCCGCGCAAGTACTTAATCACCAACACTTTATTCACATGATTACAGGAATATTACACAAATGAAATACCCACATAATATTGTGGTAAATATTTTTAAAAACTGATAAATTGTCAAAATTCTGGCTCAAGGGATTACTGGACAACCGAGCAACCTCTGAAATGCTCATAACGTATTGATAAATTGACAAACAGCCCAAGCAAGAATATATATAAATATATTAATTTATTTGAAACACGGAGCCAGGCATGGAATTTAACAAGAATAGAAGTTTCGACAACGAA
>JAMPIU010000064.1:738-1280 GCA_023667845.1 Dehalobacter sp.
GTGCCTTGGACTTCCCCAAGCGACAGTTTCCCAACATCTTGCACTCCTCAAGAACAAGGGAATTATCGAAGGTAAGCGTGAAGGTGTAGAAGTACACTACAGCGTAATTCACCCTCTTGCAAAACAAATTGTCTATCTCATGACCCAATAGATCGCACCATCTTAAATTTTCAGACCTGCACTTTGCCACGCATTTCAGACGTATACTCTGCGCACAGATCCAGATTACGTCCATACAAACCGCTTTTACCCGCCTTTCTGCTCTGCCTGTCAGCAACACAAACCGGCGCCCCCGCGAGGTAGAGCCACAACAAATCGAACCGATGAAACACGCTACCAAACAAGGGAGGTACAACTATTGTTGTCCCCCTTGTCTCAAGTGTATCAATAAAAGTACCAGGACGGATCCCGTGTAAAAGTCTGCAAAATAAAATCTAGCCCTCCGCGACAGTAAGTCTTTTCAGCACCGGGATTTTTTCCAATTTGGTAATTCTGCTCTTCGTGTTGTCACCTAGATCCATGGGGTCCATCATGAATCCGAC
>JAMPIU010000065.1 GCA_023667845.1 Dehalobacter sp.
TGAATGTGCTGTTTTCTGGCCCATCGGGAACAGGGAAAACCATGGCAGCAGAAATTCTTGCGCGGGAAATTCAGCTGGATCTTTATAAAATTGACCTCTCAAGTATTGTCAGCAAATACATAGGGGAAACTGAGAAGAATTTAAATAAAATATTTAAAGAAGCTGAAATGAGCAATGCAATCCTCTTCTTTGACGAAGCCGACGCTCTTTTTGGCAAGAGGTCCGAAGTAAAAGATGCCCATGACCGTTATGCAAATATCGAGACTGCTTATTTGCTCCAGAAAATGGAGGAACATGAGGGAACAGTAGTACTTGCAAGCAATTTTCGGAAAAACATGGACGATGCATTTCTTCGCAGGCTACATTTTACGGTTGAATTCCCGCTTCCTGACGAAAAATCCAGAGAATTGATCTGGAAACACACCTTCCCCGCTGAAACTCCGCTTGAGGATGAAGTAAACTTTTCCTTTCTTTCAAAATTCAAGCTCACTGGAGGAAATATCAAAAACATAGCTCTTTCAGCCTCCTTTCTGGCTGCGGGTGATTCAGGTAAAGTTGGGATGGAACATATAATCAGAGCTACAAAACGAGAATATCAGAAAATTGGAAAACTCTTTACTGGTGCTGATTTTGCAGAGTATTCTAAGTTTTTGAAATGAACACGGACGCGGGTCGTATTTACCGTTTAGTTCTAAAATATAGATTTTCTCAATGGGCATTTCTGTCTTCTGGGATCAAGAAATTTAGGGGATAATATCATTGTCTGATTACAAAGCAATAGCTGATGTTGGAGAGACGTTGATTGAGTTCTTAAGGGACAAAATGGAGGAATTTGGGGTTGCAAGGGAATCAATAGTGTTATTTTCTCCAGGAGAAATAGATTCCAATGACGATATACGGATATCCCTTTTTCTATATCAGGTCATTGAAAACTCTCATCTGAGAAACCAAGAAATGCAAGTCAGAGATCCAAAAACTTTAACATTTCCACCATTAACTCTTGAATTATATTATATGTTAACATCTCATGTATCTTCTGGAGAGGATAAAACTGCCAGGTCATTGGATGAGCACAGAGTACTTGGGAGGGCCATGAGTATTCTCTATGATAACTCTGTATTGAAAGGGTCAGTTTTGAAGGGAAATCTGAATGAGAACGAGGAACTGCATATAACGATAACTTCTCTGGGCTTTGAAGACCTGACCCATATCTGGACCACGTTTCCGAATAAACCCTTTAGACCTTCTGTTTGCTACGTGGTTACTCCCGTAAGGATTGATTCAGAGAGAGAAATGGATGTTCAAAGAGTAATATCCAAAGAAGCAAACTACGCACATGTAGTATCTGAAAAAGGAGATAAGTGAAATGGTTTTTACTGAACCTTATATACAGAATAATTATACTGTATATCCTGGAGATGTCCGAACTATTGACCTATCTTTTGCAGTCTGGCTTGTTGACGATTTTACACGAGAACAGGCTATGGGCAATATCAGGGTGGTAATAACAAAAACAGATGTTGAAGCCAGTAAAAATCTGACTGGATATTATATTTTTACTGACCTTGCAAAAGGTGAATACGTTGTTGATATCTTTTCGGATCTGTATTATTTTAAAGAAATACCAATTGATACGTCGAAGATAAAAATACTGGATGTGCTCCTGGAGTTTGATACTACTGGGCCGACACAAGGGGCGACCAGCATTAAACTTAAAGATGTTTCAGGATTACAGAAGGATGACATCGTCGAATTCAGTAATATCAGTGGTGAAGTAGAACAAGAGAATATCATAGCCATTGATGACAGCACTGAAACAATTTCATGGGCAGATGGACTCGAACATGACTTCAGCGCTACAGATAGCACCATTCTTGCTCTTCAGAATCCTGTTGTTCCAATTCGTCTTAAACCCCTACCTTCTTATCCTTTTCCCAATAATGCGACACTTGTCAGAGGATTAATTAAAGACTCAGGCGGAAATCCAGTAACAAAGGCAAGTGTAGAGGTAAATAGCCAGGATATAAAAACTGAATCAGATAAAAATGGGGAATTTGTACTTTATTTTAGCAGTATTGAAAATAACCCTATACAGATCGATATTGAAAAAAACGGAAATACTAAGACCTTTACTCAAAATCTGGAGGAAGGGAAGATGAAGTACTTAAAAATTGTATTTGATTAAGAGCCGGTTTCTTCATCGTGTTGTAACTATTCAACTTAAAAAATAACATTAGCCATCTTTATTCAATTTATTGACAAATTTCAGTCAACTGGTTTAACTGGTTTTTAACAGTTAACTGCAATTATATTTTTTTCAGTTGATGCTTAAATATTTTTTACGTCAAAATCAATTTAAATTAACTGCTTTTTCAAAAACGAACAGTTACTGTGCGTGATTTAAAATTCAATATAGTATTCGATTAAGTCAAAATAATGATGTATATGGAGGTACACGGATGAACGAAAAGATAACATTAACAGCAAATATAGTCATAAGGAACGGACCAAGCATAAATTTGTTTCGGGAAATAGAAGTGGATGCTTATGAAAAAATAAACGTGGATATAAACGATGGAGATAGTGACAAAGAGGTCGATCTCTGGCCAAGTGATACTGAAGAAGAAGTAGTTTTGCTGGCTATCGTTTCTAGCTGGTACGGGGAGGATTTATCCTATAAAGTAAATGAGAAAGTGGAAGATGTCACACAAAAGGATTTCAAACTTGACCAGCCTCATCTTCTTATTGGCAAGAGCTCAGTAACTATGCTCGATAAAAAACCCAAAAAGCTTCTATTTTCGTACGCAAAACCTTCAGGGGAAAGTAAAGCGCCGGACAGCGTTAAGATACAAATTCTTGTAGGGCTTGACAATTTTTAAGCAACCCACTGGAAATACAACACTCCTGAAAGTTATTAACATGTAAACAGCTATCCAGAAGTATATATTCGGGAGGTGCCAAGCGGCGTCCATACGATACTACAATGATCTTTGCTGTCCAGCATAATTTTCTCAATAGAAGAACAGACACTACATTGTGCGGTGGTCAGCGAAAATAAGATTCAGGGAATAAGAAGATGGCAAGAAACGAAGTTCTAGCAAGATACTGGGTCGACAAATGAACTTTTTTACATGTATTTTGGAATGAAGAACTTAATACCCAAACGCACATGATATTCTTTGAATAACAGGCAAAAATAAATGAAAGTACTCTACACTACCTTTTTGACTATCAATATCGCCATTACTTGGGCAGTAATGTTGTCCTAATTTTGGTTTTTCAAAACCGTACCTAAACTAATCAGTGAATTGTCACCGAAGGCTTAGACGTGTAGGGGCAGAAATCAAAAAAGAGCATGGGGGGCCAGTTTTGTTCCGTGCTTTCATGCTAAATATTAAATTGTAAGTCGAAAAGGCAGAGCGATTTCAAAATGACTTATATTTGCTTGGAATCACCTAATGAGGGTAAAAAATTAAGATTTCAACAAAAAAACCATGATAAGTGCTAAATTTGAACTTGGTAATAAATAGAAGGATTGGATAACTGAAAGAAGAATGTAATCAAGGTATTTTATGTAACCAGATATATTTAATCAAGAGATTTTTAATGAAAATAAATAAAATAGCAGAAATAAAACGAAAGGAGAAGAGGAGGGACTATAATGCCAGAATATTTGGCTCCAGGCGTATATATTGAAGAGTTTGAATTGGGTGCCAGACCGATTGAAGGAGTGAGTACCAGCACAGTGGGTTTCCTCGGTCTGACCGAACGCGGGCCTACAAAACCGCCAATATTGATTGATAGCTTTGAGAAGTTCGCGCGGGTATATGGAAGTTATATACAGGATTCCTATCTTGCCTATGCTGTACAGGGTTTTTTCGAGAATGGAGGCAAACGCTGCTATATAGGACGTGTTACCCGGGTGGGAGCTAATTCCGCGAGCCTAACAGAAGATGAATTAACTTTTAAGGCTGTTGGAGAGGGATCGTGGGGAAATAGGGTGGGAGTCAGGATTGAAAATTCTTCCAGTAATCCGGATGACACGAAATCTTTTAAGTTAACATTGGTATACTGGCAAGAAAATAAATTTCCAGAGAACTTTAATAAACCTGATATTGATCCGGAAAGGAAGCTAAGAGAACTTTTTGAAAGCTCAATATACATAGAGTCTTTTGATGATCTTTCCGAGGACAAAAAGTCTCCAGATCATTATTTAAGGAAAATGGGCGATCCATTAAAAAACGTTTCAAACCTTGTGGTATTGAGCGGTTCGGGGCGCCCTCCAAATACTGAGGAAGGTAACGTTTTATTCAAGACATTAGATGGGGGTCTTGATGCAGCGACTTCTCCACCAGGTCCTGTTCCTGCCCCAATTTCAGATGGTTTTCTAGGGGATGCAGCACCTGGAGAAAGGACCGGACTTAGAGCTTTCGAAGACATAGATGAAATCTCAATTATATATGCACCGGACCTGCACTGGCTTGATAAGACAGGATTTCAGACAGCTGCGGGAAATATCCTTACGCAATGTGAAACCTTGAAAGACAGGTTTGCAATTTTCGATGCTGGACAAAAAGAATCCAATATCTCAAGCATAACTATTCAGTCCGTTTTGGGCAGACAATCTAAGTATGGGGCGATTTACTATCCCTGGATTAAGGTATATGATCCCCTAACTCAACAGCTAAAAGAAATTCCACCCGGGGGACATATTGCCGGTATTTATGCACGAAGTGATAATGAAAGGGGAGTCCATAAGGCTCCGGCTAACGAATATGTCAAAGGTGCGATAGATCTCAAATTTTTAATTACTAAAGGAGAACAAGAGATCCTTAACCCGAAAGGGATAAACGTTATCCGTAATTTCCCGGGAAGAGGTATTCTGTTATGGGGGGCAAGAACAGCAATAATCGATCCCCTGTGGAAGTACATTAATGTTCGTCGCCTTTTTATTTATATTGAAGAATCCATTGAAGAAGGGACGCAATGGGTTGTTTTTGAACCGAATAATGAAAAACTCTGGGCACGGGTTACTGCGACAATAACCCAGTTCCTTACCGGAGTCTGGCGAGATGGGGCACTTATGGGGACAAAGCCTGAAGAAGCTTTTTTTGTTAAATGCGATCGGACTACCATGACTCAGGATGATATTGACAATGGAAGGCTGATATGCATTATCGGGATTGCTCCTGTAAAACCTGCAGAGTTTGTGATCTTCAAGATAGCCCAGTGGGCTGGGGGATCTGCAGCAACTGAATAATTGCAGGCAGAAATTGAAATGAGAACTAATTTAAAATTATCATGAAAGAAGGGGGATAAGATATGGTAAGAGCAGACCCTTATAGACAGTTCAGGTTCAAGGTAGAGATTGACGGAATTACTCAGGCAGGCTTCAGTGAATGTACCTTTGCAGACACAACAACCGACGTGGCTGAATACAGGGAGGGAGATGAGCCACCAAGATTTCGAAAATTGTCAGGTCTCACAAAATTCGGAAACATAACTCTCAAGTGGGGCATTACGGACTCAATGGATCTCTATAACTGGAGACAGCAGGTAATCGATACAGGCGCTGAAAGGGCGCGGAAAAATATGTCAATTATTCTGATTGATGAAGCAGGAGCTGATAAAGCTCGCTGGAACATTGAGAGGGCATGGCCAAGCAAATACGACCCTATGGACTTCAATGCCAAAGGGAATGATGTAGGCATAGAGACTATGGAAATTGTCCACGAGGGCTTCAAGAGGGTTTCTTGAAAGTGCTAACATCTTTTTAGCGAAATTTGAGGGGGAATTTTTCTGGGATTTCAAACAGAATTTGATTTTACCCTGCCTAAAGGCTATGTGGATATCGATGGGAACCTCCATAATAAAGGTATCATGAGATTGGCAACAGCTGCGGATGAGATCCATCCCCTGAAGGACCCGAGGGTCAAATCTAATCCTGCATATCTGACCATAATCCTGCTTTCAAGGGTTATTACAAAACTCGGGTCCCTTGAAAGCATCAATCCGGCCGTAATAGAGAACCTTTTTGCCTCGGACCTAGCGTACCTGCAGGATTTGTATTCAAGGATCAATGAAAACGATACAAACGAAATCCAGGCAGTCTGCCCGAAGTGCGGACATAAATTCGATTTGGAGGAGCTTGAACAGGGGGAATAATCGGCTACCCCCTTGACAGATTGTATGAGGAGGTAGCCTTTATTGCCTATCATTTTCACTGGCCCTATCAAGAGATCATGAATCTTGAACATAGGGATCGCCAGCGCTGGTGTGAAGAAATCTCAAAGATTAACCAGCGCCTGAGTAAGGACCGCGAAAGAAGTATCCTCGAGGTCGAATAATGGAAGGTGAAGTAAGGAAAATGGCGGTGAACTACCCCAATCTGTTTTATTAGGAGTCCAGAAGGGGGTATTCCCACTTACTGAAACAAGAAGAATAGGCAGTTTTGTAGTTTTATGCAGGGACTTATAAAAGGTTATACGCAGGGGTTTATGGAGGGGAGATATAATAATGACAGGTACGGCAGGGAAATTAGATCCCTTTATGTCTTACCGCTTCCGGGTAGAAATAGAAGGGATTACTATTGCCCAAATGTCTGAAGTAACCGGTCTTCAGTCACAGACTGACACCGAAACTTATGAAGAAGGCGGGGTAAATAATTTCGTGCATATCCTTCCAAAAAGGACTAAATTCAATAACCTGGTTCTCAAACGAGGTATAACCGATCTCGATCAGTTGTGGCAATGGCATCAGGACGTTATTAATGGAAGATTTGAAAGGAAAGATGGAGCCATAGTCCTGATGGATTCGGAAGGGAATGACAGGTGGCGATGGGAATTTTCCGGGGCTTATCCTGTTAGATGGGCTGGGCCCGATCTGAAGGCAGACAGCAGCACAGTAGCCTTTGAGACTGTTGAACTTGCCCATCGGGGTATATGGAAGGGGTAAGGATGAATAAATGGGGAATTTCGGGAACAGGCAGGTCAAATATTATTGTTTCAAACCGTTATTTCCATTCAAGAATTATAGAAAAAAACTCTCAAGGGAAAAAAAAATTCTTTAATTTCCCTTTGCTACTCTTCAGAAAAGATTCAAGGGAGGGTTTTGTCTGGAAAAATAAACTTTTTTTTCCGATTCACTTTCACTTCCCCAGATATATTATTCCTCCGATGTTCCCGAAAACAAGGGTGAAAGCCAAGAACCAGCTTTTGCAGTTCGCTGTCCAGAAGGAAAAAGGGGCACATGATGTACATGAAAAAGTACCACAAATCCAGGACATGATTAAAGAAAAAGATATTACTATTCGGAAAGTGGTACATAGTATTCAAACGGTAATCTATACTTTAATGGGGAAGAATTTCCTGCGCAGTTCAACTACACCTGTAATAAGAAATTCTGTATTTCTTCCAGCTAGGAGAAGCCAAATACCTCTAAATCAGGTTTATCCGGGAAATGGAGTTTCTGGAAAGATTTTCTCTGACGGAAATGCTGTTTTTTGGAGCATTTCTGCCTTAAATCTCAAATCTTTTGTCGGGTTGACAGTTAACCTGAATTCTCACCTTATTGCTCCTTCAGATTCTGTTTTCGATTCAGGGCCCGTTTTGGCTAGATTCTCTGGAAAAGAAGCTTACCATCAGGTTCCTAAAAAAGAGCTAGTTTTTAACTCGACCTCAGGTCTCAGGCAAGAGTTAGAAAGGGAAATGGAAGTGGTCAAAGAGGAACTGTCTCAAGCGGAAGAAGCCTCTAAGGCCAATTATTCCTCAATTTACTCTAAAATGGAGGAAGAATTGAAGAAGCTCGAAATAAACCGAATTTCCGAACAGGTTATACAGCAGATTGTGAGGGATATGAAAATCGAGAAAGAAAGAAGAGGACTCCTATAAATCTGAGAATGAAGTGAAAATATAGGAGAAGATCTCTGTAAACTGGGGGATAAAATGAAGCAAAAACCAAAAAAAGGTTTTATTGAAATTTTCCGGGGGGGAAAAGGGCAACCAAAGCAAATTGAGATCCTTTATTTTCCTCCAGAATATTCAATTGATAAAAGTAATAGTTTTTTGGAGGTTTCAGTTCCTGGGCTTGAAGCCCCTTACCTGCAATACACAAAGGGAAATTCCGGAAGTATTAGCCTCGAAGTATTTTACGATACTTATGAAGAGGGTGGGGTTGACGTCCGAAAATATACCGATCAGCTTGCAAGGCTTATGAACATTGATCCGGAGCTACATGCTCCTCCTGTGCTCCGCTTTATATGGGGTCTGGACTCAAAAGAGCCTTTTTACTGCGTGCTTGAGAAGGTAACCAAACGGTTCACTATGTTCAACTCGGACGGCGTCCCTGTTCGGGCAAAACTTAACATTACTCTCAAGGAATTCAAGGTGGAACTCAACAGTCGTGAAAGAAGCCTCCAGTCTCCTGATAAAACTCATGTTTATACTGTAAAACAGGGAGATAGCCTGTGGCTAATAGCTCACAGGGAATACGGAGATCCAGGGCTCTGGAGGCCTATTGCGCGGGCAAATAATATCGAACATCCGGGGCTGCTCAAGTCCGGTACAGAATTGATTATACCTCCGGTGGAATAAAATATGGCAGAGCCTATTTCATCCGCTGAAATCTACGCCCCTGCTTTTACCGTATTCTGGGCAGACAGCGGCGAAGCTATTCCAAAAAATGAAATCACTGGAATAGAAATAGATGAAGACCTGGAAAACCCGGGGATGTTTCGCATTTCTTTTTATGAGACTCTTGACCTGAAGACCCAGAAATTCAAGTGGCTGGACGCCAAAAGCGTCTCTCCCGGAACCATGCTTGTAATCTCTTTTGGGTATTCTTTCCCTCGAAGGGAAAGCCGAATAACGGGCAGAATTCGGGCACTGTCTCCAAGCTTTTTTTCAGGAGGCCCTCCAACGCTTACTGTTGAAGGGTATGACCTTTCCCATGATCTTAAAAAAACACATTCGGAAGTTAATCTCAATGAAGTAACATATTCGGACGTGGCCAGGGGAATTGCCGAAAAAAACAAACTGGATCCCTCAGGAGTGGAAGATCCGGGGATAGGTCCCTCCAGGAGAATTGAGAGAAAAGTAAATGAAATGGATTATGCTTTCCTGAAGAGACTGGCAGAAGATACAGGGTTTGAATTTTTCATAAGGAACCGAACCCTCTATTTCCGGAAACCAGCCGATGAACGAAAAGGAAGTATGGATTTTGAATATTATAAAAATGTCCTAAGCTTCAGCCCGAGAATGAGTGCTGCAAACGTAGTAAATGAGGTAAGAGTAACAGCCTGGAACGAAAAAAATAAGGAAACCATTTCAGAGACTGCGGAACTCAATGAAATAAAAAGCAGCATCGGGATTCAGGGATTTGCTGATATTGTAGAAGAATCTCAGGGAACCCAAATAAGTGTGAAAATTGAAGGGCGAGTCGTCAGGTCGAGGGAGGAAGCAAAAGCAATTGCCCTCTCAGAGTTAAAAAAGCGAAATATAGGATTCATTACCGGAACTCTCGAATGTGTTGGAAATCCGAATTTGAGACCCGGTATTACCGTGAATATCACAAAAGTAGGGGAACGCTTCAGTGGAGTGTATTATATTATGAAATCAAAGCATGTGCTCGGGGATAACGGGTACAAAACTACCCTTGAAGTCCGGAGGTGTCTTTGATGAATTTAGGCGAACTTTTCGGGGAGGGTAACGAAGGTGAGGCTAAAAATATACAAGGGGTCGCAATTGGCATCGTAACCAATAACCAGGACCCTGAAAAACGTGGCAGAGTAAAAGTAAACCTGCCCTGGAGAGGAGAGAGTGATGAGAGTCACTGGGCAAGAGTCTCGAGTCCGATGGCTGGCAATGGAAGAGGCATGGTATTTTATCCAGAAGTTAACGATGAAGTCCTTGTAGCATTTGAACAGGGAGACGTAAACCATCCGTATATAATCGGAGCCTTATGGAATTCTCAGGATCTCCCTCCCGAAAATAACAGCAGCGGAAAAAATAATATTCGCAAGATAAAGTCAAGGAGCGGGCACGAGCTCACGTTTGACGATACCCCCCAGCAGGAAAAAATTGAAATTAAAACAAAAGGAGGGCACATGATTGTCCTTGATGATTCTTCAGGTCAGGAAAAAATAGAAATTGCTGACAAAACTGGAAATAACAGGATCACGATCGATTCCGTAAAGAATTCGATTGTAATGGAATGTTCTATGCAGCTTACTATTAAGGCCAATATAATTGAGATCGAGGGAACCAGCTCTCTCAGCCTGAAGTCCAATGCTCTTCTTACGATTCAGGGCCTGCCTGTAAAAATAAATTGAGGAAAATAATGCCACCTGCTGCAAGAGTTGGAGATACTACATCACATGGGACTCCTCTTGGGCCTGGTCCCGGAAGCCCGAATGTATTGATAGGAGGAATGCCAGCTTGGAGGGGGACAGCTGACTTCCATGCGTGTCCGCTCTCCTCAGGCCCTGCACCGCATGCAGGAGGAGTGGTTGTGCCAGGCAGTACAACTGTTCTGATCAATAACATGCCAGCTGCACGTCAGGGAGATGCGGTTATCGAGGCGGGACCGCCAAATACTATTGCAGTTGGGTGTCCTACAGTGCTTATAGGATAAAACCTATAGGATAAAACCCGAAACGGAATACGGATTTTGGGGGGGGATTTGATATTAGTATGGATTTTCTTGGTAAAGGATGGAAATTTCCCTTTAACATAAACTATCTTGGAAAGGTGGACATTTCCAGCTACGAGGCGGACATAAAAGAGGCTATTTTCATAATCCTGGGTACTTCACCGGGAGAACGCATTATGCGGCCTGATTTTGGGTGCGGGATCCATGAATATGTTTTTTCCACAATGGATACTCTCAGCCTTAGCCTCATAGAAAACGCCGTAATTGAGGCTCTAACCAGATGGGAGCCTCGTATTGAATTAATCGAGGTTAAGGCGCTACCTGACCTTGCAAACGATGGAAGGCTTTTGATAAACATTGATTACAGGATCAGAACCACAAACACCAGTTTTAATCTGGTGTATCCGTTTTATTTAAAAGAGGGGGTGTAACCTGTGAAAGTTCCTGAAATCAGTCGGCTGGATAGGGATACTGTGCTTCAGGAAATCATTAAAAAAGCTCCCTTCTATCTGCCTGAATGGGAAGCGGAAGCCTCAAAAGATGTAGGGTTTGCTCTTTCAATGATTTTTTCCAATATGGCAGGAACCATTTCTTCCAGGCTAAATGAAGCTCCCAACAAGCATTTTCTATCTTTTCTCGAAATGCTCAATTTTTCCCTGATCCCGGCAAAGCCTGCACGCGCTCCGCTCAGCTTTTTACTGAGTGAGGGAGCTCCCGGAAATGTCCTGATCGAAGCTTCTACTCGGGTTTCTGCCAAAGGTTCTGAAGGAGAAACGGTTATTTTTGAAACTGAAAAAAATATACTTGCAACTCCATCAAAAATGGTGTCCGTATATAGTATAATAACAGAACGGGATGAAATTTTTGATCACTCAAAAGCAGTAAATGGGGAAATTCAAACAGAGCTTTTTGCGGGACAGAAATCTTTACAGAAACATATTCTCTATATAGGGGATGAAGAGCTTTTCAACCTGAAACAAGGCTTTATAGACATCTTTTTTGAAGGAACTGAGAACAGCTTTATAACAGAACTTGCAAAAACGGAGAATGTCTCATGGAAATATGCCGTGGAGATTGCAGAAAAGAAAGATGGAGAAGAGAAGAAAATAAGATGGATTCTTTTCAAGAGTGTAAAAGCTGTACTTGAGAGGAAAAAATTAAAAATAAGGCTGGAAATGGGCCCTGTTGAAGGAGACGGGGCTAAAGAAATCTCCCTGGCTATTACTAAAGTCAAGGTGAACGGGCTTGAGAGCAGGTGGATAAAGTGTACAATAAAGAAATCGAAGATTAACGAATTTACTGGTTTAAACGTGGAAAATATAGAGGTTTCAGTCTCTCCTCAAGAAGTCCTCACAAAAGAAGATTCCATACTAAAGATCCAGGGCATAGGGGACACGTATTATTCCAGGCTTGCAGGAAATGAGACTGAACAGAAGATCAAAACGGTAAGCGAACTCCTGACCTTTAATGATGAAAAACTGGCAAGCCTGCTCCATTCCAGCAAAACAAGAGCTCAGAATATCCTAGAAGCTGCAAGAAAAGGATTTTATGATAAGACTGGGAAATATGAGCTGGACAATAGTAATAATATAGTTCAGGGGATTGATCCGGATTTTCTGTTCTATAATGACGTACCGCTTGATGTTTCCAAAGAAAAGATATATCCTTTTGGAAGCAAACCCCGGCTGAACGACGCTTTTTATATAGGGAGTTCGGAGGCTTTCTCAAAAAAAGGCTATAAAGTCCGTCTGGAATTTGATCTAAAAGCTGGAAGATCTAGTCCAGAGACTGAATCTCCTCAACTTTCCTGGGAGTATTGGGATGGAGAAAGCTGGAACATTCTTGAAATTGTTGGGGGCAATAACAACTTAGCTGAAAACGGTAAATGCCCACCAGATGGAAATATTGAAGAAAGAGTACTATCCAGCATAGAAATTTCTGAAATGCCTCTGGCAAAACCTTCAAGAGTTAACGGCAAAGAGAGTTTCTGGATTCGGGTCAGACTGGTTGGAGGGGATTACGGGAAGGACTTTAAGATTGAAGGAAATAACGTTAGCAATGGCAGTTTTTGCCCTCCTGCAATAAAAAAGTTAAAAATTAATTATTTTAGTTCTGAAAATAAACAGCCAGCCTTCGTTCTTGCTAAAAATAACCTGGAATTCAGGGATTGCCTGAAAGATCTGGGAGTCCGTAAAAGTTTCAGGCCTTTCGAAGCCCTACCGGATAATTCTCCTTCAGTCTATTTCGGGTTTAATAGAGCACTCAAAGAGGGGCCTATGAGCCTTTTCATAGATATTGAGGAGGGTTTCGAGTATCCTGAGACTTTTCTGCCCGAAGTGAAGTGGCAATACCTGGCAGAAGGGGAATTTGGCGGGAAAGATAATCCTGACAGCTGGAAACCGCTCGAAGTCCTGGATGAGACCGCAGGGTTTACAAAAAAGGGGATGCTTCAGTTTGTTGTTCCTGGTAAAATGCTTGCTTCCAGCCTTTTTGGTTCTGAAGAACAATACTGGATTAGAGCACTTGTAACAGGGAAGTTCTTTAAAATAGAGACAAAATCAAGTTTACGATCTCCTGCATACAAACTGTTTCTCAAGAAGGGAAGACCGGAAATATACAGGCTTCTGGATTTCAGGAATGAACTTTCCTCAGAGACAGATGATAAGGAAGCAATTACTGAAAGAATAATTCCCGGAATAGAAGAGTGCAAAAAAGCTTTTGAAATTTTCAACATTGATTTTCAACCTGAAACTGCGCGCGAGCTTCCTCCAAAGGTTCTGGGCTTTTATCTCAATTCGGTCTGGGCTGTCCAGGCTAACACGACCTATAATGAGATACTCGGTTCGGGCAGTGGGGAGCCGGACCAGGAATTTTCTCTTATTCACAGGCCTGTGCTCGAAGAAGAATTGTGGATCAATGAATACGGAAGCATTTCGGAAGAAGAGATAAAAAGCCTTCAAAAAGACCTACAGGAGATAGAAAAGGATAGTGAAGGAAATCTCAAGAAATTCTGGGTGCGATGGAGCAGGGTAGATGATTTCCTTGAATCAAATAAAATAGATCGGCACTATACACTCGATAGGACCGGAGGAAAAGTCCGTTTCGGGAATAGGGTAGAGGGGAGAGTACCTCCTGCAGGCTTTGAGAATATAAAGGCCACCTACAGGAGCGGAGGAGGAAAAGTAGGAAACCTCGAGGCCATGAAAATCTCAAAACTCATGAGATCCATAGCTTTTGTGGACAAGGTTTACAACCCTGTATCTTCAGAAGGCGGTATTGATCCCGAGCAGACGGATGCGCTCATGAAAAGATCTCCTGCTACTCTTAAGCACCGAAACCGTGCAACGGCTGTAAGCGATTATGAGCAGCTCGTAAGGGAAGCTTCCAGCAAGGTTGCCAGGGTGAAGGTGCTGCCTAATTTTAATTCTGAAGGTAAATTCGGTACTGGCTGGGTTACAATTGTCATAGTTCCGGAAGGAACCGGGGCAAAGCCTCTGCCTTCAAGTGAATTAAAGAGAAATGTGAAGAAGTATCTTGAGGCAAGGTGCCCACCTGTGCTGTCCCTGAAGGTAATACCCCCTTTTTATGTTCGCGTGGATATACTTGCAGAAATCTGGACACGCCATATTGACACAATTCCAGTAATTGAAAAAACGGCTATGGAAAAAGTTGCGGACTTTTTGCATCCCCTTACAGGCTACGAGGATGGAAAAGGCTGGAATTTTGGGGATGCACCCTGCATTTCTGACATATATTCGATACTTGAAGGCATCGAAGCTGTGGACTATGTGTTAAGTGTAGAGATCAGGTACTTTGATGGGTCAAAGGTCTTCACGCTGACTGACGCTTCTGTTATTAAATTGCCTGAGTATTCGCTCCCTTATAACGGGGAACATTCAATCACAGTAAAATGGATTAATGGCAACAAGGAGGGGTAAAGCCTGTCCGTACCCGTACCCAATCTCGATGACAGGACATTTGATCAGCTTGTAGAGGAAGCAAGAAAACTCATTCCTGTATATGCCCCGGAATGGACCGACCATAACCTGAGCGATCCGGGGATCACGCTTGTTGAGCTTTTTGCATGGCTCACTGAAATTGAACTGTACCGCACAAACCTTGTAACCGACAGGCACCGCCTGAAGTATCTCAAGTTGCTAGGGGCAACGCCGAAAGAAGCAAAACCTGCACATGTGGACCTCAGTTTCAGTTCAGCCGAGAAAGCGAAACTGGTAAAGAAGATGCCGGTATCAACTGAGATTGCAGGCAAGAAAATTTATTTTTTTCTGGATGAGAACCTGACAGATGAGGAATTGATTATAGTTCCTGCTGCATTTGCACTTGAGAAACTGATAGTTGACGAACTCACAGGAGGAGTATTCGACCGCACAGGTACAAATCAAGATGGAGACCTTTTTTTTGCTCCTTTCGGTGAGCAGGTTCAGGCTGGATGTACCCTTTATCTGGGTTTCGGGGAAGATCCTGCCAGCCCACCTGAGGCTCTTAGCTTCATGTGTTATCTTTACGAAAAAGACTTAAAAACTCCTGGGAGCCATGGAGATGAGCAAGAATATGAGTTTAAGAATGCGAAGCTGAAGTGGGAGATATGGGATCCGTCAGGGGAAAAACCGTGGAAAGAAGTAAACCCTATGGACAATACTGCGGGGTTCAAAAAGAGTGGAAGAATTATTTTTAGTGGACTCGAAGGCTGGACAGCAACTCATAAGATTTCTGTCATGAGTTTTGAAAAATCCTATTTCTGGCTCCGCTGCAGAGTGGAAGAAACAAATTACGAATATCCGCCAAGGATCGAAAAGATCAGGCTGAATACAATCCCGGCAACTCATGACCTGAATGCAGCAAGTAAGAATGAAAAAGAAGATGCAGAAGAAGGAAATCTGAAAGCTGGTCATAGCTGGGAGATAGAGGGGTTTAAGCACCTGGAAATTATAAACTATATGCCTTCGGCTGGTGATAGAAACGCGAAGTCCATTAAAGAGGCATTTGAGGATTTTCTCAGAGATTTTAAGGTACCTTATACCGCAGTCACGACCTCAGATTACGAGTATATAACCCTTAATACCCCAGGCCTTAGAGTAGCAAAAGCAATGGCAGTGCCCAACTACCGCCCTTTCTATTCTCAAAAGACAAAATTCAAAAGCACGGAACCAGTAAAATCAGAATACAGCAAAGGTTCTGTGACAGTTGTAGTAATTCCCTATACTCCGCTTGAAATCCTTAAAGTTCCTCCCACTCCCTCTGCAGGTTTTATACAGGCGGTATGCAGGCATCTTGACAGGCACCGCCTGCTAGGGACTAAAATCCATGTAATTTCTCCCTTTTATGTAAAAGTGACAGTGAATGCCACTATTGTTCCACTGGAGGGTTATCTTGATGACAGACTGATCCTGAGGGATGTAATATCTGCACTTAACAGCTACCTCCATCCCGTAAAAGGAGGATCTGAAAGACAGGGCTGGCCTATTGGCAGGGATGTTTACCTTTCTGAGCTTTATGAGCTCATGGAAACGGTTGAGGGGGTAAAATGCATCATCAGGCTTTCGGTCTCTGGAGAACCCGGAACGACTCGAGATGCACAGGGCAACCTCCTTCTGGGCTCGAAGTTTTCGAGTATCTATTCCGGGAAGCACAGCATAGAGATCGCAAGGGAGGCTGAGAGTTGCCTGAAAAGGGGTGGTTTGAATTCAGGAAATTAAATGTGAGTGGATCAATATAGAGACACTTCCGGAAGAGTTCGTAGGATATACCGAGAATCTCGACCTCGGACAGGGAGGCTTGAGACTTTCCAGCTCTTACTCTTACTTATTCGAGGAGGTATTATTCGAAAATTCGAATTTTAGTATTGAGGATATTGCAGTCGATGAATGTGGTTTCGTTTATCTTCTAGGTACAGAGAATCTTGTGGGTACAGAGAAAAGCCTGATATTCAGGTATTCAGGAAATGTAGCTGCTCTAAAGCCAATAGGGAACTGTCCTGAAATTTTTCCGCTAAAACTGGGAAAAATTTCCGCAATCGGGGTAGATATAGATACTCTGTACATTGCGGATAGTCTCGATGGAAGCAGTTTCCGCCTTAATGCTGTTACAAAAAGTGATCACCATTTGCGCTGGACCCTTTCAAAAGGCCCGGCTGGAAATAACCTGGAAAAAGTCATTGATATAAAGTGCGATGAAAAAGGGAATATCTACATATTTGAAGGGGACAGGGTGCTTTCTATCAATAAGCACAGCCCCTTTTATCCGGGACCCAGAATTTCCTGTGAAATTAGTGAACCTGGAGAGCCAAAAGCCCTGGAAGTAGATAAGGAAGGAAATCGTTATGTCCTTAAAGGAAACAGGGTTTATATCTTCAGGACCGGGGAAACAGAGGATGAAAGGAAAATAGATATAGAAAATTTTTCTCCTTCTGGAATTGCAGTTGATGCCTGGAAAGAAGTCTTCGTAGGAGAAGCAGATAAAACAGGAAACGAAAATCAAAATGACAAGACTATCCATAAGCTGGGATCCGATAACCTTTTCCATCCTCTATGGTCCTACAGGTGCCCCTGTAAGAAGCTCGCATATGGTCCGGAAGGCAAGCTTTATGTTCTTGATGGAAAGGGAAAAAAACTCACCAGGCTCATACGCAAAAAAATAAACTTGAAGAGCCTTGATGGTTCCTTCCGGGGAACATATATCTCAACAAAACCTGTGGACAGCCAGGAAAACGGTACTATATGGCACAGGCTAATACTTAATGGAGATTTTATAAAAGGCACTCAAATAGAATTCTTTTATTATGCATCGGATGAAAAACTTTCAGAGGCTGAGATTAAATCTCTTGATTCAGGCGAGTGGAAGCTAGGTATCTCCGAAACGTCTGCAGTTCAGGGCAATAAAAAAAGGGATGCCCTATTTCTCAATAAGGCAGAGGGAAGGTATCTGTGGTTTAAAATCGTCCTCTTAGGGACAGAAGAACTTTCTCCTGCTGTTAGATCTATCGGGATATTTTTCCCGAGGGCTTCGTATATTGATTACCTGCCTGTGATTTATAGGGAGGAACCACATAGCAAAGACCTTCTCGAACGCTTCCTTTCCATATTTGAGAGTATAATTTTTGAAATCGATTATACCATTGAACACATCGACCGTTTTTTCGACACCTGTGATGCCCCGCCTGAATTCCTTTCCTGGCTTGCTTCCTGGCTTTCGGTTCCTGTGGATAAAGACTGGACTGAAGAGAAAAAAAGGCTTTTTATCAGGCATGCAATCTCATTATACAAAAAAAGAGGCACAAGGGAAGGGCTTTCTGACAGTATTGAGCTTTTCACAGGGATAAAGCCTTTGATTATCGAAAATTTCCGGATCAATCTTCCGTGTAAAGGAGAGGAGTCGTTTCCATGCAGTGACGAGAATACGATCTTTTTCCCGCCTGAAGAAGCTAAAATCAAAATTGAAGGCAAAGAAGAAAAGCTTGTTAACATTCTTTTCGGAACAGAAAGATTCGTTTTTTCTGTTTTTTTGCAAAATCCGAATATTAATACAGCTACTATCAAGCAGGTCCGAAGGATTATTGACGAGCAAAAACCTGCACACACATGTTACAACCTGAAGGTGCTCGAACCTTGGTTTTACCTGGATATGCATACATATCTTGGAATTAACACCGCACTTACGAAACCTGAGTTCATTCTTGGCAAAACAGCTGTAATTGGCAGGAATACTGTCCTGCATGATGAGGAGAAGGCTGGGCAGGTCGAGAGGCATTCAAGGGTGGAGATTGATACTGTACTTTCTTAATATTAATAAAGTGTATTTTTCTGACAGTTGACTGAATATTATACTATTTTGAAATAAAGGGGGTAATGATATGCCAAACGGTACAAATGAAAATGATAAGTGCAAACTGCACAGATTTGAGAAAAACAATTATTTTTACGGCAAATTGATGACAGTCCGGGACTTTGAAACCGAACAACGTTATTTCGATGAAAAACGCCACCTTCTCAACAGGTTGCTCCACGGCTCAGGGCTTGTCTGCGGCTTTGAAAATCTCAAGATAGAATTTAAAGACAACAAAATTACGATTGATTTTGTAGACGGGGGAATGGCACTTGACTGCTGCGGACGCGAGATCGTAGTACCAGCAAATACACTGGGAAAAGATGTAATTAATAGCAGCGGATCAACGGTTTCTACTTTATCAGATGGTTCATTCCTCTATCTGAAATATAAACCGTGTTATGAAGGTTATGTTGCTGCAGCTTCAAATCCCTCAAGTTGTGATGAGAGGTGCTGTCCTGGAAGGGTTATCGAGGGTTTTGAAGTAGTGGTCTCAAATGAAGCTCCTGATTCAATGGGCATACGCTGCCGAGCCGAATCTTCAGAGGACCCGAATGTAATTCCTGATGCAAGTGAGTGGCTCAAAAATCTTGAAGATGAACACAAAAAATGCTCTTTATGCGGGGAAAATCAAGGAAGTAAAGTTTTTCTTGTGAGTGCGGATAGCGACCTCACGATTAAGCGGGAGGATACTGAAAAATACAGAATTTTTTTCACCGAAAAAGAACTCTACCAGCTTTTAAAGTGCCATATCCTGGACTTTAATAACCCTCATGGGGTAACTGCGTCCCAGACCGGGGCACTTGTAAGTGTGGATGGGATAAGTAATCCGGGCGGAAATGTGGACCTTGTTCCAGAAAATGCCATTGTTATTACGCCTGACGATACTAACAAACTTATCACTATAGGAGAGACCCATTCAGCAAGGAAGGACAATCCACATGATGTTACTGCTGCCCAGACCGGGGCACTCGTAAGTGTTAGCGGAGTTGGTAACCCCGGAGGAAATATAGTTCTGACCGCAGGTGCAAATATCACAATAACTACCCAGCCTGCAGCTCATACTATAGAAATTGCTTCTACAGGAGGAGCAGTCCCCGCACCAACAGTGCAAAGTGTGGGTACCAGCCTTATTGTGGGTATTTCGGATAAGTATTCCCGTGAAGATCACGTTCATAATCTGGCGGATGAGGTTGTTGACTTCAAGAACCTATCTGAAACGCTTCAGAGGCAGCTCAATTTGCTCTTTATGTATCTGAGAGAGAGGGCTCTAAAATGTACGGTCAGTAATTTTAAGGCAGTTGCGGGAAGGTTAGAGAGTGAGATTGCCTTGAGAATTTTCAAGGTAACCAGAGACGCAGTAGATAATAGAATCTATGAAAAAGAGGAGAATTTCATTTCTTTTATGAAAGACTTGCTGGAGTTGATGAGAGAATTTGCAGACGAAATTCAAGGAAGAGTTCCAGATGATATTTTCGAGATATTTATGAAATTATTGGAAGAGCTCAAAGAAGCGATTGACTCAGGCGATGCTCTTCGGGTAGCTATCCTGCAGGATGAGGTTTGCTTCTATATTACGGAATTTGAAATGCGAGGGTGAGTTCCAGAAGAAGCCAAGAATTATCTCTTGAGTGTAGATTTTTCTGATTTACACTCTGTACTATATTTCAGTATCTCTTCTCATTATTTTGAAGGTTTAAGGTTTTTTAATTTTTTACTATAGTTCTGATATAAGGATCTTTCTCTCCCGGCAACTGAATTCTGGTTTTTGCACAGTTTTCAATTTTTAGCTGGCATATCTAAACATAAATTACTAAATATAAATTTGGGGCGGGTATATCGGTGAGAAAGCTGGAGTTTATACGAAAACACAAGAATCAAAGCAGAAATACTCGAATTTTTGTAACCAAAGTTTCGGCTATAATTCTTCAGGGTCTCATGCAAACAGAATACTGCAACTCCGAAGAACTGCAGGCAATCAGGCTTTTCAGAGGCTGCTCAGCCACGATATGGCTAATCCGGCGGATGTCTACAGAGCCAGCAGATCGTCAAAATCCTGAAGGAGCGTAAAGATAACATTTTTGTACATAGTTTGCTGAAGGGAAAAAACCAGCATTAGAAAACAGTCGTAAGTTCACTCTAAATAAAGAACAGGGATCGAAATGAACTCATCAGATGAAAACTTAACTGAGATATTTTTGAAAATTCATAAGGATATCTCCTCAGGGCTTATGTATACTCACAACCGTATTAATGCCAATACAGCAAAAAATATGGAAGTAGCTTCTTTTCTTTATGCACTCATCGAACTTCTCAATGAGAAAAAACTTCTCACAATAGAAGAACTGGACGAACGAAAAAAACAGATTGCAGAAAGGCTTGTTAAAAGATTTGTCGACAGTGGACTCGGTCTCATGTATCAGGACCCTGAATACGATAAGTACACTTTTGATCAGGAAGCTGATGTCGATTGTGAGAGCAGGCTGGATGTATGCAAAGCCGTATGCTGCAAATTACCGTTTGCACTGTCAAAACAGGATGTAGAAGAGGGAATAATCCGATGGGAATTTGGGCGACCTTATCTGATCGCTCACGGTGCTGATGGTTACTGTGTTCATCTGGACCGGAATACATATAAGTGCACAGTTCGCGAACATCGAACCGTACCGTGCAGGGGCTTTGACTGCAGGAATAATAAAAGATGGAATATCTGGGATGATTATGAAAAGAAGTTTCTCAATCCTAAATTAGAAGAACGGATTGATAGCGATAACAGTAAAATTTACTCTTTATGCGTTTCGAATATATCCAAGTGATTAATTTCCCCACATTCCGCAGTATTTTTTCGAAAATCAACATTTTTCCTGATTGCGTTTTTGGAACAGATTTAAGCAATTTTGACTATTAATGTAGTTTGGTGAAAATTGATCTATATCGTTTTTTGGTCTCTAAATACTCCATATAGTTGTTTTTACCTCATGCATAAAAGTCCAATAAATTCATGTTAGATTAAAAATCGATAGCAGGAAAAATCATGAAATCTGAAATTTTACTGCGGAAAGTGGGATTTACATTTATTTTTGTCAAAATTGATAACAGATAATGGGACGAGTCATCGATCAAATCTGAAAAACGATCACATAATTTCATGTTTTTAAAAAAATGTTGAGATATCTCTATGCTTAGTTTTCAGCAACTACCCCAAAGACAGTCACTTTAATCAGACCATGAAATGGAATTGAAAGAAGAATAAAGATCCATATTTAAATAGGCTTCAAAATTCTACCATTTCATACAGTTTAAGGCCTTATTTTGTGATCTTGATTTCTGATATTAATTTTTCGAACTATTCGGCCTATTACAGTTAATATGAGTCCGATGTTGGGAGTGAATTACTAAAAACTGCAAACATAGAATCTCTTTACATTTTACAATAACTGTGAATCTACTCATTTTTCAGTATTGATCAATACTTCATGGACAGGTTCGAAATCCATTCGGGATAAAAATAATAGTTAATGATACGCCATTGCAACAGCAACTGATAGAAATCCCAGAAGCTAGAAGACAAATTCATAATTCAACGTCTGTTCGCAGGGGAAAAATTCGATGGAGAGATAGGCAGAATAGTGAATACTTTTCCGTTTCTTTAGTTAAATCTATTAAATATAATAAAGCAGGGGACAAAAGATGGGGGAGGTCATTAAGACAACAGCTAAAAAACCTGAGGGGAGGAGGGAGAACTCAGTTTCCCAGAGCCAAAAGACTGATTTCTCTCATTCAGCTAACTCGCCTGTTGACCGCATCCTGTTTCTTCAAAAAACTATTGGTAACCAAGCTGTTGGGAGATTAATTAAATCTGGGAATTTGCCGACTAAGCCAAAAATTGATTTTCAAAAGAATGAATCAGGGAAGGATGCTCCTAAGGAAATCACGTTGAAGGATACATCTAGAAAAAGCGTTCCTGAGAAAAGTCCTGAAAGAGCTTTTGAACCTGCACATGAATCTTCTATAATTGCAGAAACCCCTCCTGAAGTTAAAAAGGTAACTTCTGATCCCAAAGCGCCATCAATTCCTTCAGATGCTATAAGCGCTCTCAATCAATCACTCGGTCCAAAGCCTCCTGGACCATTAGCTGTTACATCTACAACTGCGCCACCGACAACAACCCCTGCGGCGACAGCTGCTGGTCCGACACCTGCTGCTGGGAGAGACGCGGCGGCGCCTTCCTCACAGATTGCGAAAGCTCCACCGGCCGGCGCTCCGCCTGCACCAAAAGCCACGGGCCCGGCTGCCAATGATGCGGCAGGGCTAGAAACCGAGGCTTCAGCAGCGCCGCACGCTGCGACCGCTGCCCCGGCGCCTGGGGCCAAGCCGGCGCCGTCAAAATCTACGGATAAAGAGGCAAAAGCACCCGCTGAAGCAGAAGATGGTGGTGTGCCGGAGGGCGGCACTCCGGCCGGACACGCGGGACCGGCGGTGAAACTGCACATTCCGGAGCCGCCGAGCGGGCCCTCACCCGCAACCACCCGACGAATCCAAGGAGTGCAGGGGCGTGCCGGCGCCAAGGCGGCCTCCCATGGCGCACTTCCGAGCGGCGCCAATCAGGTTGGCGACGCTCGTCAGGCCGTGACTGAGCCGGACGCAGAAGCCGCTGCAAAGGCCCAAGCCGAGCTGATCGCGCAGGTTCAAGCAGCGCCAAGCCCCGAGATCGTCAAGCTCTGCGAGCGAATCCGGGAAGTCATCAAAAACAAGCGTCCGCCAGATCAGGACGCGCTGATGGAGGCGAAGCCGGAGGACGAAGCGCTCAACGCCGGTAACCAGCTCAATTCGACGGTCGAAGGCGAGACCAAGAAAGTTCAGGATAATTACGGCGCGATGGACAATCCGCCGGCGCCGGCCTCACCGGCGAAAGGACAGGACCTTCCGCCGCAGCTACCACCCGCCAGCACCGCATCCGTGAATGCGAAGGCTGCGACGCCAGACGCCGTCCCCGCGAGCGACGTCTCGTTGGACCAGGACGCGGCCGACAGCAAGAAGAAAGCGCAGGACGCCGGCATGGACACGCCCGCTTCACAACTCGTGCAGA
Source organism: Dehalobacter sp. (assembly GCA_023667845.1). Taxonomy (NCBI): domain Bacteria; kingdom Bacillati; phylum Bacillota; class Clostridia; order Eubacteriales; family Desulfitobacteriaceae; genus Dehalobacter; species Dehalobacter sp. The sequence goes on from JAMPIU010000065.1 coordinate 23,579, forward strand.
GCGGGCCCATTGCCGAAGCGCGCGCCGCACAAGGCGAGCTCGATCAGGCCGCCAAGGAAGACCCGGCCAAGGTCCTCGCGCGACAGAAAGAAGCGCTGGGCAAAGCTGAAGGCGATATGACCGCGCTGGAGGCGCAGGCACTCACGGCGCTCACGACGTCACGTGACAGCACCACCAAGGTCAACGCATCGCGCCAGCAAGGCATGGTGGGTTCCGAAGAGTCGATGCGCGCGAAGGCCGGCGCCGAAGCAAAGAAAGCCTTCGACGACGCAAAGACGCAGGTCGACGCGCTTCTAGAGCCACTTGCCGCGAACGCGATGACGGAGTGGGAGGCGGCGAAAGAGCTCCTGGTCACGCAGTTCAAAGCCGATCTCGCGATCGTGCAGAAGCGTGTCGAAGAGCGGCACTCGGGCGCCAGCGGATTTGTCGTTGGGCTATGGGATGTCGTGACGGGGCTGCCGGCTTGGGCGGAGGACGCATACGCGAAGGCCGAGCAGAATTTCGGTGATGGTGTCATCAAGAAGCTCACCGAGATCTCGACCAAGGTGAATGCGGTCATCGCCACCTGCGATCTGATTATTAAGAACGCGCGCGAACGCATCACCAAGATTTTCTCCGAGCTTCCGAAGTCGTTGCAAGGTTGGGCAGAGCAGGAACGGGCGAAGTTCGACGGGCAGCTCGATCAGCTGCACAACAATGTCCTCGCGGCGCGCGACAATTTCAACAAGGACCTGGTCGAGCGCTCGAGTGCGGCTGTCGACGAAGTGCGTACCGAGATCGCGGAGCTCCGCAAAAAGGCAGGAGGACTCGTCGGCCGCATCGTCAGCGCGGTCAATCGCTTTATCGAAGACCCGGTCAAATTCATCATCGAGGGGCTGCTCGAACTGCTGGGCATCCCTCCAGCCTCGTTCTGGGCGGTGGTCGCCAAGATCAAGAAGGTCGTTAAGGACATCGCCGACGACCCGATGAAGTTTGCGAACAACCTCCTGAAGGGGTTGGGTCAGGGCTTCTCCCAGTTCTTCGACAACGTTCTCTCACACCTGCTCAAGGGTTTTCTAAACTGGCTCACCAGCGGCCTGGGCGACGTCGGCGTTAAACTGCCCAAGGACCTCTCGCTCAAGAGCATCATCACGTTCTTCCTCCAGTTAATGGGCATCACGTGGCCCAGGATCCGAAAGCTTCTGGCCAAGCACGTCGGTGAGAAGAACGTCGCCTTATTGGAGAAAGTGTACTCACTGGTGTCCTTCCTCATCGAAAAAGGCCCCGAGGGTATCTTTGAGATGATCAAGGAGAAGCTCGATCCGCAGTCGATTGTGGACCAGGTCGTTCAGCTCGCGGTGGACTTCCTCGTTTCGGCCGTGGTCAAAGCGGTCTCAGCGCGGATCATCCTGTTGTTCAACCCAGCCGGCGCCATACTCCAGGCGCTGGAGGCGATCTACCGCGTCCTCAAATGGATCTTCCAGAACGCGGCGCGGATATTCACACTGATCGAGACCGTGGTGAACGGGATTGCCGACATTCTCGCCGGCAGCACCGGCGGCTTCGCCAATGCGATCGAAATGGCGTTGGGAATGCTGATTGCGCCGGTCATCTCCTTCCTTGCGGATTACCTCGGCTTTGGTGATCTGCCTTCCAAGATCTCCGAGAAGATCAAGAGCTTCCAGGAATGGATCCTCGGGCTCATCGAGAAGGCGCTGGTGTGGATCATCGAGAAGGGCAAGGCGCTGCTTGCGGCGGTGGGGATTGGGAAGAAAGAGAAGGATAAGAAGGGCGCGCGACCTGAAGAAGAAGGCGTTGGTCAGGAAATCGATTTCGAAGCAAACGAGGAGTTCCACCGCCTTTGGATTGCAGTTCATGGCGGCAGTGCCAAGGTGATGGTCGCAAGCAATAAACAGACACTTAGCGAATACCTGAGCGAAGTTGCCGAGGAAGCGGGCACTGATCCGGTTGCAGGTCCCCACATCAAGGCTGCGCAGGAAATATTGGCGCGATTGGGCCCTGACGCTGACAAGTTGGCGTTGCTTCTGGCAAAACGAGCGGCGGCTCCGGATGAGGAGACGAGCACAGCGGGCGGAAGTGATGCCGAAGTTGCTAAAGAACAGGAGGAGGTCAAAAGCGAAGAAGAACAACTGGTAGAACATCTAAAGATCCTCTTCGAATTGCTCAGTTCCATTAAAGAGATTGAATCAATGAAAAAGATGGCTAAATCTGGGTGGAAAATAGCTAATAAAAATAAGGATATTTGGGACTCATGGATGAAAGCTAGAGTAGATGCCGGTATGCCGAGTCCTCATTATCTGGGAAAAAACTTTGCATCTACTGCAGATGGTTATACAACGTTTTCTGGTGGTCTGAGCGATGGTTTTCTTTACAGAATAAGGAATGTCAAAGAAGAGATAGAAATTTATAATAGAGTTGTTAAAAGTAAAGAAGAAAAAGGCACAATAAGGGCAATAGGTAATATTCAGTTGGAATTCTCGAGCGATGATGAAAGTGAACATGCCGAAGTTAAAATGTCAATAAAAAAGCCAAACGAACCATTTGGAGTGACAGCCAGAATGTGCGGGGGTTGTCAGAAAGAATTTGAAAAATTAGCACTACAGAAGCCTCAAGTTGTGGATGATGGGGGCGAAGAACCTCGTGTTTTTAAACCAAAATCTGAAAAATAACTGTTGGAGAATTTTGCACTAAATAATCAGTGGAATATTCGCACTGATGGGAAAGAGAATGAAGAGAGCACGTGAGGAATATATCCTCAGGACTCTGTAGAAACGATCATGAGCATTTGGAACATGCATGAAGCATGAAAAACATTAATTATCTTTCTTATTCTTCTTTACATGATATTGGCAATGAATACTGTTTCGATTATGTGCCTTCAACTGCATAGAACTAATGCTGATACCTTTATTTTCAATGAACTCCATAAATAGAAGATTTAGAGAATTTCTCTGCATGATGCCATCGAGAATCATAACTTTATACTGATATTCTTTTATAAGTATTAGAATTATATCCCTATTATATTTAACATTGAATCGTTACATGTAAGTGGATAGGCGCTCAAAATAAAAACCAAATTGGGGGAGACTAATGAGCGAAAATAAACAATTTTTGGGATTAGTCAAAAAAGGCCAGCTTCAGATTCTGCAGCCTGACTTTGAAGGCACATCTTTTCGGTTAACCCGTATGAAACCGCAGCAAGCCCAATCTCCGGAATCCGCCAAAATTGACTTGACCGAATATGAAGGGAAGATCATTGTGGTCCAAGGTCTTGATGCAGGCGGCAACTGGATTTACTCAGCTGAAATTATCGATCAAGGGGGTCCGATTCTTGCTGCTATGGTGCAGATGTTGTTCAGCCAAAGAGTCCTATTCCCAAGCTTTGAGAACGTCCAGAGCACTCTAAAGATCCGAATAGGTACAATCTCATCTGTGCCTGAAACTATGTGAGAGAGTAATCTCTCAAAGGCAGCAGAGTTCAATGGTCGTACCGTTTCTTATTATACTACTGTTTAAAGCAATGAGTTCATCTTAAAGTTGAGACTCACTAGGGTGGATAATACCTTGCTTAAAAAACAATCAACTGTCATCTGCTTGAGAACTGGGTAAAAATCCTAATTAGAGAATGTCAAAGAACCCAATATTTTAAAATCATACTTATAGGTCATGAAGCTGGGGAATTATCGATATGCAGGGGGAGCGTGATTGAGTGTTATTGCCGTATCTGATGTCCATCTCGGAAGTAAAAAATCAAATCATAAAGAATTTTCGAAATTCTTAGATTGGCTGGTAGCGCTTGAGAAGGAAGGCGGGAAAACCGTTAAATCCTGTAGGAAAGAGATTCTGCTGAAGCCTCCGGAAAAACTCATACTGCTCGGAGGCATTCTTGAATTGTGGAGTCCAGAAGATGAGGACATAAAGTACACAGTGCAGAGGAGTATTGAACCTTTTGGAAAACTCGCCAGTTTAAAATGTGAAAAATTTTCATATTGGGCAATCACGATGAGAATATCGTTGACTATCTGGATGTGATGGAGTTAAAAAGGGAGAAAGATGTTAAAGAGAACAATTTTAAAATCAATGATTTTGTTCCAGTGGCTATATGAAGGTCCCAAACCTGTCACTGTCAAGTCGGGCTCGGCTCAGATCGCAATGGTTCAAGAAATCTATTTGCCTGAGCATCTTTCCGCCGCCAGAGTAAAAGTATTTCACGAACAGCGTCGAGTAATTGATCGTATATCGCCGAACTATCAGGTGGCGGTCGTCTTTCACAAGGATTTCGAAAAGCCGGCGCTGCGCTATTTCTCTGATGCTACTGGTGATTACCACCGACTCACACTGGACTTCCAAGGGTATCTAGAAATGCTCCTTGAGGCGCGTGCGACTTTTAGGTGGCAAGAATTTTTTGTTGATGATCCACCCTATCCTCTGTCGAATGAGGATGCCCAAGCCTTTCGTCTTTCCCTAACATCCATTATTCCCCGACGCCGACATCTCGAATTTCAAATTACCGAGCGATCGGTAGCCCGCGGCGGAAGGTGCCACGATGCAAGCCAATGAGCTTTGGATGACGGAGGACCGGTCACGATTCTTTCTGATCCCACGGGATAACGAGCTGAACTCTGGGCCGATGCGAATTATAGGGTTGCAAGGGTTCGCCAGACATGTCGCGCCAGCTGATGTTATTTCCTTCGAAATCACCGAAGAGCAGGCCCGGCGCATCGCCAAGGACCAGCTCAGCCAAGCGCTCGGCGAGTTCCGGCAGGGCATCGACGAGAAGCTTGCCGACCTGCGCCGGGCGCTGGAGGAGAAGGATCGCACACCCGTCGCGGAAGGCAGCACCGTGACGCCCAACGCGGTGCCGGCGCTTTTCGATTTCTTGAAGAAGTTGCCAGGCGTCATCGGCAACAGTCTCTCGGGTGAAGACAACCGCGTAGCGGCGGCAAGAGGTGCCATGGCCGATCTGCAGCGGCAACTAAAGGACGCGGGCATCGACGTCGGCGACGGCCTGGTGAGGTTTTCCGACCGGCTCGCGGACCTGCAGAGGGATGTGGAGCAGCAGAAGACTGCAAGCGACCCCACCACGAACGAGCCACCCGATAAACAGTAGATCTCAGGTGGAAGCCTGATACCATTTCCACAGCGGGCTGAATCGAAGGGTGCTGGGCTGCCCGAGGAGCGCAGGTGGAGGGTGGTTTTTCCCGGAGGATCAATGTGATTCGCTAAGGCCATCTGATTCGGAGTGAGCAGATGGTCAAGTGCAACAGAAGCCAGATACGGTGGTTGAAGCGAGCTTTGCGGCGGACGAAGACACCGGTTTTTTGTCAGCGTATCCGATGATTCTGCAGCAGGAAGCCGGAATGACTCAGCCGGCGATCGCAAATGCGATGGGGGGTGTCGCTGAGCACGGTAAACCGGGCGCACATGGCATTCGATCGTGGCGGCTGGTGACGCCCGAACCGAAGACGGAAGCCGCGGCGGAAAATGTCATGAAGAGCGGCGCCAAAGATGCAAGTAAAGTTTTGAGCGGACCGTATCAGATGAAACTACCCGATTTCTTTCAAAAATCTATAAAGACCTCTCCTCAGGGTTTCTCAACACCCACAGTCGTATCAATGCAAAACATCAAAACTCTGTAATCAACTTCCTTTCTATATCCTCTTATCGAACTTCTCGTCTAGAAAAAGCTGCTTATAATAAAAGAGCATGATGACTGCAGAAGGAAGGTTGCAGAAAGGCTTGTTAAGAGGTTCGTCGATAGCGGACTCGGGCTCATGTACCAGGATCCTGAATACGACAAGTACACTTTTGATAAGGAAGCAGATGTCGATTGTGAGAGCAGGCTGGATGTATGCAAAGCAATATACTGTAAATTACTATTCGCGCTGTCAAGACAGGATGTAGATGAAGGGATAATCCGCTAGGAGTCTGGCCGACCATATCTGATCGCCCACGATGATGGTTACTGTGTGCATCTGGATCGGAATACCTATAAGTGCACAGTTAGAGAGCATAGAACCGTACCTTGTAGAGGTTTTGATTGCAGGAATAATGAAAGATGGAATGTCTGGGTTGATTATGAAAAAAAGATACTCAATCCAGAATTAGAGGGACGGATTGATAGCGATAATATTAAAATCTACTCTTCCTGTGTATCAGATAAATCCAAGTGATTGATTTACTGTTATTTTTGTCAAAATGGGTATAAGAAGTTACATTAACTTTATTTTAACAGATTTGATAGTCAGTCTTGAGCTTATGATTTTCGGTAACTGACCATCGCGGCCGAAATTTACTCTAATATTTTCACTTTATGGGTGCGATTTTGAATTTTTGGCACATTTTTCAATCTTTAGCTATCCTATTTAAGATATAAATTACTAAATATAAATTGGGGATGGGGATATGGCTGAGAAAGCTGGACTTTATGCCAGGACAAAGAAACCAAAGCAGAAATGCTCGAATTTTCGCAACAAAAAGCCCGGATATAATTCTTTAGCGTATCCTCTGACAAAATACTGCAACCTCAATGAACTGCAGGCAATCAGGCTGTTCAGAGACTGATCAAATTCACGGGCAGCCTGGATATACTGCTGGAAAGTAAGTGAAAATGAATATGTTAACGACCTAACTTTTGGATTTATAGAAAGGTGATATATAATGTCAGGAATAGCAACAACAAGCACTATTTCAGCTGAGAGAGAAGCTACGTTCGCGACTCATGGTCAGCTGATATTTGGAACGGAAAGCATATATCTGTCTCATTTGCCGATGTTTATGTTTGATGTAGAGAGTCATCCGCATAACTATCAAGTGATAATGGAGGTAGACTTGCCGGACGATGGAACGAACTCTAAGGCAAATTATATTTCAGATCGCAAGGATCACCAAGATACCAGGATATATACTCTGGCTCCAGAGAGATTCTCCATGGTTGACCTGATATCAAATGATACCGACAAACCTATTCGATCCTTTAAAGGGGATATATACAGGGAGCATTTCGAAAGACCGGGTAAAACAAATATTATTTCGAACGCTACATTCAACGTAAAGAATATCATTTATTCGCATAAGTTCGATCCGAATGCTGAAAATCTCAAGAGCCTCGAGTACCTGCTCTTTGGTCGCGGGAAGGAAATCTTCATGGCGCATATAATAACGAAGCCGCCAGACTTCGATCAAGTCCTAGCAGTCGATCGAGTTCTAGCACTCGATGCAGTCAATCCGGTCTTAAGTGATGAGGAGCTCAGCGATAAGGGAATTCGCGTGTTCTTACCCAGAAGAGAGAATAACTTGACGATGAGACTCAAGGAGGGAGAAACTGTCCAGGGAGAACGATTCAGACTCGATCCTTCAGAGGCAAAGCTGGAGATAAATATTGGCAAGGAAATTTATTTTGAGGAAAACGAACTATCGGAGTTCTGCGATCCTTGCCATGGCGCTAATGCTACATGGCATAAGCCCTAAATCTCTTCCTTCTATGAAATTAATTTATAAATCAAATTTTGGACTCAGTTTTCTATATATAATATTCTAAAATACAAGTTAGTTTTAGAAGTTAACTTCTTGAAACTACACATAGCAACCTTCAACCTGGAAAACTTTGATTTCGAAAAGCCCGGCCAAAAGCCGATACCGGAAAGGCGCATTCATTATATGCCCTCAACGACAGAGAATCAACGCTGACATTCTTTATCTCCGGTGAGATACATACATAGGAAGTGATAGAAAATCTAGCAACTTTATGCAATCAAGAGTCGTCACATGATATTGATTTCATAAGTAAGAGAGTTTTTCATCCAACTACTTCTAAAAGATAGAACTAATATAATGACAAATGGTAAACGTCAGAAATTAAAACCAAATTGGGGGAGATCGATTAACGAAAATAACCAATTTTTGGGTATAGTTAAAAACGGCCAGCTCCAACTTTTGCAACCTGAAAACCTAGCAGGTAACTCTGTTCGATTGACTCGTATACAAATGCAGGAAGCCCAAACTCCAGAATCTGTCGAACTTGACTTGACCGAATATGAAGGAAAAGCGATCATGATTCGAGGCCAGGAAGGCGGCGAGTGGATTTTTTCCTCTGAGGTGATCGATCAGGCAGGGCCGATTCTTACGGCTGTGGTAAAGAAATTATTTAGTCAATAAAAATTCGACTTTCCGTCTCAGGCAGTTTTAACTAGCAGTTAATGACAGTTGAGATGAGATAACAAATTTCAAAGTTATTTTTTTAGAGCTCTGTAGGTATTTGAGATCTCCTTTTGATTCTACTACAGGATTATTTTTCGATTAATCTTCGGAGGTAATACCTTGAAACTACGCATAGCAACCTTCAATCTTGAAAATCTGGATTTCCAAAAAACTAACAAAGAACCGACGCTGGAAGAGCGCATTGCAGTTATGCGCCCTCAATTGCAGAGAATTAATGCTGATATTTTATGTCTTCAGGAAGTTAACGGCCAGGAAGAAGCAGGCCAACCGCGCCGTCTTCTGGCTCTGGATGAGCTCCTTAAAGATACACAATATACCAACTTTAACAGGGTATCAACCATGGACGAAGGTGGATCGCAGGTTTACGACGAACGTAATCTTGTTATCCTGAGCCGTTTCGAGATTTTAGAGCATCATCAGTATAAACACCGCTTTGCTCCTGCTCCACTTTACAAAATAGTAACAGCAGTAACGGATGGAGGAGAACAAACCGCAAAAGAAATCACCTGGGAAAGGCCTACTCTTCACGCCAAAATAAAAATTGGGGAGAAAATTATGGACGTCATCAATCTCCATCTAAAATCCAAGATACCTACAGACATTCAAGGCCAGAAAATTGACAATTTCACCTGGAAAACCTCCTCAGGCTGGGCAGAAGGATTCTTCCTTTCTTCTATGAAAAGAGTAGGACAGGCTCTGGAAACCAGAATGTTAATTGACGAAATTTTCGGCGAAGATGAAAATGCCTGGATTGTAGCCTGCGGAGATTTTAATGCGGACTTAGATGACGTGCCTGTAGAAGCCATCAGGGGGAGGGTTGAAAATACAGGCAATGGTGAGCTTGCAAGACGCATTATGTTGCCCTGTGAGATGAGCATCCCTGAGTCCGCACGCTTTTCGCTTTACCACCAGGGAAAAGGGAATATGCTGGACCATCTGCTGGTATCGAGAAATATGATCGCGTTCTATAAGGGTTTAGAGGTACATAATGAACTGCTGCACGACGAATCTATTGCCCATGCGACGGACATAAAATTCCCTGAATCTGACCATGCGCCTGTAATTGCAGAATTTGAAATCCCAGATGACAATTAAATAAAAAAAGTTTAACAGTAGTGGTCATTAAATAGCAAAAGAATCCGATAGAGTTAGAGTACAGGAATGAAAAATAATTTAAAAGAAAATCTAATAAGCTGGCAATTCTTGCTTCTTGCCTTTGTTTCGCTGGTTCCGCACCTACTTTATACCGCAGGTGCTGATTTTGCGGGTATGCTCTCAGTATATCGATTTTTTCCTGCAGGAATGGGGTTTTTTACTTTTTTTCAGCTGTATCTTGTCTTTTTTATCTTTAATTGGACTTCTCCGTCTATCTATTTCTCAGCTATCTTATTTTCTTTTTTCTGTGCTCGGATTTTACAGATAATTGACAGGAAAGATATGTTTGCAGCTCATGTTTTTTATGCAGCCGCTTTTCTCGTGGTTTTTTTGGCTATTGTCACAGGAATCATGTCGCCGGACTGAAACCGTTCTAAGTTTTTAACTCTAGCTTTAGAGAACTAGCTTTTTTCTTTCAATAATAAGAAGGGTGCCGGTACTCTTAACCCGGATTGCAAAAAATGAAGCAGAAGCATGTTAGGATGCGGTGGCTGCATACAATTTGATTTTTATATTTAGCTACACGCTGATCCTGCTCCAGCGCTTCACGGATACCATTTACCTCCTGGTATAAGATTGCCTTTTTATCAATACCTTTGCATAAAGATAAACCCATTGAATCGGGTTGTTAAAGGAATTAATAGAAGAACTTTAGCAGCATTACTTTTGTATCCATGGTGCGAGTTGCTAAAAACTGCAGGCCTAAAAAGTTCTCTACACTTTTCCAAAATATAGGAATGTACATTTTTTAGATTTATAAACCACTAACTTGATCTGTTGATTTTTTAATTTTTACAGATATCAACCATAGATGGCATATTTAAGATATAAGTTACTAAATATAAATGGGGATGGATATATGGCTGAGAAAGCTGGAGTTCATGCCAAAGCACAAGAATCAAAGCAGAAATACTCTAATTTTTTCAAACGAAAGCCGCGCTTCAACTATTCAGACTCTCCAGCAGACAGGATACTATACTTTCAGCAAACTGCAGGCAACCAGGCTGTTCAGAGATTGATTAAATCAAGAGCTTTGCAGGCCAAACTTACCATGAGCCAACCCGGAGATATATATGAACAGGAAGCGGACCGGATAGCTGAGCATATAATGAGGACACCGGATCCTGTTCTTCAGCGTAAGTGTCCAAAGTGCGATGGGGATGAAAAAAAGGTTTTACAAGCCAAAAATTCTTCTGGAAAAGTGCCTGCAGTTCTGAATCAAAATGTACATCCTCTCGTCAATGAAGTGCTACACTCTCCCGGCCAGCCGCTTAATTCAGCTACCCGTGCTTTTATGGAGCCACGCTTTGGTTACGACTTCAGTAATGTACGGGTGCATACGGATGTGAAGGCTGCTGAGTCGGCAAGGGCGATGAATGCACGGGCATATACAATGGGCCGGGATATAGTCTTCGGGATGGAACAATCCGCGCCATCAACCAGTAAGGAGAAAATGTTGATGGCCCATGAACTTGCACACGTTATCCAACAAGGTGAAACTAACTCATATCGAAAGAATTCGCTTGCACTCTCTCCAATTGGGCAACTTAATATCCAGAGAACTCTTGGAGATGGACATGACTTGACCTCACCGCGTTTCTCACGTCTGCCGGATTTAGAGGCAACTTTTGATGGGGAAAAAGTGATCATAGAAGGTAATTCCTCTCGCGGTGTACAAGCTATCCAGCATGCTCTGTATGACTTAGGTTTTCCTCTGCCGAAGTATGGTGCCGACGGCGTATTTGGCAGTGAAACAAAAGATGCAGTCAAAGATTTCCAGAGAGCAAATCCACCACTGGTTGATGATGGCAAAGTTGGGAAGCTCACAATGTCGGCCCTTGATACGAGATTTGGTGCTCCGACATTACCGCCGCGAACAAGTTTATCTGAACCTTGGACCGCTGCATGCGTCCGCTCGGTACTGTGTCCATGGAGTCCGCACACGATCGATGTTTTAAGGACTAAAATCACCCTCAAATCCTTCGACTTTATCTCTTTTGCGGATGAATATTGGAATGGGAGAAATTGGATACCTTCTCCAGTACCTGTTAAAGGCTATAGAGATGGGAGTGAGATAGGAATCAAGAATAGTTCTTGCGAAGATGTATCTAAATTTCTCTACCATGAAGTACTTCACACCGAGCAGCCCAGTACTCATAAGACAACTAAACAAAGAGAGTCCTACGTTTATCGTATTACAGAAGAATTCAATATTGCAATGGGCTTGACTGGTCGGCCTGAACTTCGGAGCACCGATGTGCAGGGACGCGAATATGCCGATCCAACCAAAGTAGAAACTTTCGTCGGGACTTATTATCCTTCAGTTCCAAAGGGGGGCGGCGGAGGTGATCAGATCATTGACAAAGCATCTACTTATGGGCATGTGAATGTGCAACGACCTAATGGTACTATATATACTCGACCAGCAGTGACAGGTGAGAAAGTTCCGGGGCGTAAGATAACGATTCCTGTCAAAGAGGTGATTCATCCAACTGCGGGGTGGATTTGCCCTTGAGGTAGTTAATCCTAATGGATCCCAAAATATGTCAAAAATAAATGATTGAATTTGGATCTAGATGGATTAAAATACATTTATTTCTAATCCCAAACGAATACATGAAGTGGTGAGAACAAGGAAAAGAAATTAAATTAATGAAGTAACGATCACAGTTTATCCGTGTTTTTTGTGCTTTAAGTCGTCATAAAATTAGAACTTACTTTTCCTTGAACCATAATTATAGAAATAATGATAATTTAATTATCTTGTACATGCAAATGATAACAGTTCATTAGGCGACTATGATGACTATGCATGAATCAGTCCCTCAGCTTATTGGAGAAAAAGTTACCATAAGTTATGTAGTAGACCCATCTGTAAGTTATGGAAAATTTCGCTTAGAGAATCATACGACCGGTACCGTAACAGCTTCCGTGAAATCAGTTTGGCTGAAGTTAGACGAACAGCAAGAGCCACTCTCCAATATTACTGTTTTTGACCTAGATAAAGACCGAATGGTAAATCCAAAGAGTTTCACGGTTGACGCCTATGCAATTATGAATTTTCTAGTTGGCTTTCCTAGGATTGCTTATGAGCCTTTTTTTGGGGAGTCCGCTGCCGTTTGTCTACGATTAAGTTTAAATGGTACTGAACTAAAGGCACTATCACCGATTGAGTTTGTGCGCCGTTTACTGTATGAGCCTTAAAGCTTATCGAATTTAATAACGAGCACTAGGGACTTATCTTCCCTGATTTATTCTGTTTGATCTAGGTGCAGTTTCAAATAGAAAAAGTGCTTGCATTTTCATTTATCAAAGAAGGCGCTCTAGCCTCACCAAAGGCAAAATAAAGCTGAGAAGTGATGTCAGTTTTTTTGGAAACAATATTAACATGTAATGATGAGGAACAAAGTTTCTTTTCGTGATCGCAATTAGCTCTTGGACATGTTTCGATTTTGGAATCGATGCAATAGTTTTATTTTGAATTTTTCGCACAATTTTCAAATTTACCTGGCATATTTAATATATAATTCTAAATATAAATTGGAGATGGGTATATGGCTGAGAAAGCTGGAGTTCATGCCAAAATACAAGAATCAAAGCAGAAGTGCTCGAATTCTTGCAAACAAAATACTAGCTACAGTTCTACAGTTTCTCCTGATGACAGAATACTGCAGCTTCAAAGAACTGCAGGCAATCAGGCAGTCCAGAGGTTGATCAAGTCAAGAGCTTTGCAGGCTAAACTTAAGATAGGTCAACCTAATGACATTTATGAACAGGAAGCGGACCGGATAGCTGAGCATATAATGAGGACACCGGATCCTGCTCTTCAGCGCAAGTGTCCTAAGTGCGATGAGGATGAAGGAAAGTTTTTGCAGGCAAAAGAATCTTCAGGAAGATTACCTGTAACTAAGGATTGGGAAATGCCTTCAATCGTCCATGAAGTGTTGAGTTCTCCCGGCCAGCCGCTTAATTCAGCTACCCGTGCTTTTATGGAGCCTCGCTTTGGGCACGACTTTTCCCATGTGAGGGTGCATACCGGCCCGGCTGCCGGGCAATCTGCGCGTGATGTGAACGCTAACGCTTACACGGTGGGTCACAAAATCGTATTCGGCACAAGCCATTATCAACTTAATACCGACGCCGGCCGACGCCTGCTCGCTCACGAGCTGGTCCATGTTGTCCAGCAGGACTCCAGCCACGCACCAGCCGCTCTGCAGCGTCAGGTTCGCACGCGCTGGCGTTATTCCTACTCAAAGGAGATAGCGAATAATAAAATCAAAGCCGTCCAGAGCCTCGGCAAGTCTAAACTGCTCAATCTAGAGGGCACCATTGAGGTCGATCCCATTCTGGTGTCAGAGGGTAAAGAATACACCTTTTTCTACTTTCCGCTCACCAAAGATGAGGCGGAGGCCAAGAAATCAACCGCCGAAGCGAAGCTGGGGAAGAAGGACATATTTACCGTAGAGTACAGCGATTTTGCGAAGTCTTTTTTCATACGACCCAAGTGCCCCGACGCAGCCCCCGAAGAAGTAGGTTGGACCAAGTGGCCCAGCCTCGTAGGAGGCCGGTTTCGCTCCTGTTTTAAGACTGGTGCCGAGGCGAAAACGCAGGTGGAGAAGTTCAAAGACGCGCACATCGAGGCCAAGATCGGTGGTCCGCTCCACGAAGAGGACGGTTTAGCACAGACCGGTAAAGAGCAAAAATTGGATCGCTTTTACTTCCTGTTCCAGCCGCTCACCGAGCCAGCCGCAAGAGCAAAGGGGGAGGTTGAGGCGAAGACGCACGGTGGATTCACTGAGGGCATGTTCACTGTCAAGACTAAATTGGAGCCCGAACTGCAGAGCTATGTCTATCAACTTGAAGTCAGCTGCCCGAAGGGCTTCAAGTCGCTCGGCAAATTCAAGATTACAAGTTATTTCATCGCGGACGAATCCCAATTTCCCGAACAGCCTGTGGAAAAGGATCCCTGCGGCTTGAAGGGCACGTTCCGCGAGCAATTTCTCCATAAAACTAAAGGGGTGGCGCCATTAGGTGTAGACATGGAGGGCAGCGGCCGCACACTCTCTGGAAAGATTATCAATGTTGCGGGAACGAAGAGGATAAAAAAGGGCTCGAAAGAGGAGGAGGTAAACTGCTACATGGAGGTACCGCATGCATTGGGCAAGGACAACCGGCCGCTGACTGTGGGAAGCTCAGTCGCAGTCGACAAAAAAGTGATCCCGATTGGCACACAGTTGCTAATCGAGGATTTAGGGCCTCGCACCGCCGACGACGTTGGAGGTAAAATCAAAGGCAAAGATATCGACGAATACAAAGGACCTTACGATAAAAAGAAGGATACGACTCTCGAGAACAAGCTCGTGTGCCAGAAAGAGAAGGAGGAGCCGTGATAGTGCACTTGCTCATGGCAGTGTCATGTTTCGGAACGGCTGCGCAGAGGCAAACTAGGGCTCAAGCTCAAGCAAACAAGCTTTTACACAGAATCTTGCGTCTTAATTCAACAGATTCCATTTGCAGCAATCAAGATAAGATTTTCCAATTTTTGACCCTAATTTGAAGCGGAGATTTTAAGGGGATTTAATCTTTTAAATTTTATTTTTCAATTATTATTTAGCTGGGATACTTAAGATATGAATTACCAAACATAAATTGTGGGCGGGTACATGATTGAAAAGGCTGGAGTTCACGCAAGAACACAAGAAACAAAGCAGAAATGCTCGAGTTCCTGTAAAAGAAAGCCTAAAAATAATTCCTTAGGATTTCGGGGCAGAA
>JAMPIU010000066.1 GCA_023667845.1 Dehalobacter sp.
ATCTTTTGAAGACCTCGGCAGCGAAGCAGCCTGTAACTCCATCGCGAGATCGTACAGACCTTTTGAGGCACAGGTTTCCGCCAAAGACATGTAGTCTTCTTCCCGGCCATCTTGCAAAACATCTTGAACTATTTTTAATATTTCATCTATTTCCCCAGCCTCAAGGTTAAATAACTTAATAAGAAATTCTCCCGCCTCCCGGCATTCAGGATTTTCCACCAGCAACCGCCCCGCTTCCTCGATTGCCTTGACTTTGTGGTTGTTCCTCAGCCAAAAATCGGCAATATGAAGCTTAATTTTCTCATCCCCGCCAGCAATACGGCAGCGCTGAGCCGCCAGTTCATCCAGCCTGTCCGTTTTACCTCGTTTAACGGAAGTGGACAACAAAATATAATAGGAATACAAATCTTCCGGCTCAAATGTTTCAGCGGCTCCGAAGTATTCTTCCCAACCTCGCAGAACTGACTCCACCTTTGCCAATCTATCTGGCAGGGATAGATTATCACAGCCCTGGTTTAGCGTCCTTAGCCTTTCGGCAAGTGCCTCCAGGGCACGCACACTTGGCCCTTTCCCAAAAAGATCAAAATGATATCCCAAAAAATTAAACCCTTCACCAGCGTGCAAAATCCTGGTCTTCTCCTGCTTTATATCCAGGCCGATTTTATTAATAGATGCCTTAAAACTGTTCAGAGCGTCCTCCGCTACCTGTTTCGTTTCTGCTAAAACCAGTATATCGTCAGAATAACGCAGGTAAGAAAAATCCGGACGACTCATTTCTAAGTCAACCTGGTTTAAATAGATATTCCCAAACAAAGGAGACAACGCGCTCCCCTGGCTGACGCCCAGAACAACCTCATATATACTCATAGAGTAAAAGTTGCTTAACTTAAGACAGTGCTTAATCAGGTTTATCACGCGCTCATCAGTAATTTTTTTACGCAGGCAGTCCACTAGCAAATCGTGTTTTATATTATCGAAAAAGTTGGCTATATCAGTTTCCACAACCCAGCATTTCCCCGCCAAAAGCTGTCTCTGCGCTTCATCAACCGCTATCAAAGCATTCTTACCCTTGCGATATGCATATGAACATTCTAAGAAATCCGGCTCAAAAAGAGGTGTTAAAAGTAAGTAGAGCGCCTGCTGCACAACACGGTCACATACAGAGGATATACCTATGGAACGCTCCTTGCTCCCCTGCCGCATTTTTACTATTAGTACTGGCTGCGGCTCATATATTTCCTGTCTTATATCACAGGCCAGAGAAGCTAGATT
>JAMPIU010000067.1 GCA_023667845.1 Dehalobacter sp.
CCGTTGTGTCGAAGAAAATCTTGACCTGTTCCAAAGAATGAGAGCCGGAGAATTCCCGAACGGCGCGAAAGTGCTCAGAGCAAAAATTGATATGAGTTCTCCGAATTTAAATATGCGCGATCCAGTGATTTACCGCATCATGCATGCGTCGCATCATCGGACTGGAGACACCTGGTGTATTTACCCGATGTATGACTTTGCGCATCCTTTATCGGATGCGCTTGAACATATTACCCATTCGATCTGCACGATGGAGTTTGAAGACCACCGGCCGCTCTATGACTGGCTGACAGAACAGCTGATTGAAGGGGACGGGCCCCGGCAATATGAGTTTGCACGTCTGGATCTGACGAATACAGTCATGAGCAAAAGAAAGCTTCGTCAGCTGGTTGAAGGCGGCTATGTTCAGGGATGGGATGATCCTCGGATGCCGACGATCTCCGGTTTAAGGCGCAGAGGCTATACGCCGGAAGCGATCAGAGATTTCTGCGACCGTATCGGAGTAGCTAAAGCCAACAGCATTGTCGATGTCGCTTTGCTGGAACATTGCCTGCGTGAAGATCTGAATTCCAAAGCAAAGAGGGTCATGGCTGTCTTGGATCCCATCAAGGTCGTCCTGATCAATTATCCGGAAGACCAGGATGAATTCCTGGAAGCAGAGAACAGTCCGGAGGATCCGGAGGCAGGAGTCAGATTGATCCCGTTTTCGCGAACGATTTATATTGAACGCGAGGACTTTATGGAGGAGCCACCCAAAAAATTCTTCCGTCTTTCCCCCGGTAATGAAGTCCGGCTAAAACATGCCTATATTATTCAATGTGAAAGAGTCCTGAAAGATGAAGATGGCCAGATTATAGAAATCCATTGTACGTATGATCCGGACACCAAAAGCGGCGGATCGGCAAGCTCGAGAAAAGTGAAAGGGACGCTTCACTGGGTTTCAGCGGCCCATGCCGAAGATGCCGAGGTACGTTTGTATGATTATCTGATCAGGGATGACCAGTATACGGAGGATGATTCAGGGGAGAGCGACGACTTCCTTGCCAGAATCAATCCGGACTCCCGGCAGATTCTAACAAGATGCAAAATTGAACCGGGTTTGAAAGAAGCTGATCCCGGCAGCAAATATCAATTTTTGAGACAGGGTTATTTCTGTGCGGACTTGAAAGACCATTCCACTGATCATCCGGTCTTTAACCAGATCGTCGGGCTGCGGGACAGCTGGGCAAAGATGAATAAATAATCTTAGAATAAATAATCTTAGAATAAATAATCTTTGGAATAAATATATTGGAAATAGGATGAGAATTTTTTTGTTTTATAAAAGTAAAGAAGCATTCCGATTAAGGAATGCTTCTTGTACGTTGCTTCTAAAAGTGATCAAAGAGAAGTTAGATTCTCTGTCCGTTTTTCAACTGCTGCTCAGCAAATTGTATCATGCGTTTGGTCATATTACCGCCGACAGTTCCGTTTTCACGGGAAGTGCGGTCTGCACCCAGCGTAGCGTTCATTTCATTAGCGATCTCGTATTTAAGTTGATCCAATCCTTTTCCTACGCCCTGAACGGCAGGAGTGTTTGAATTTCTTTCACCAGCCATGTCATTCTCCTCCTTAAAATATAAGTTTTTTGTTTGGGAGTCGTTCTTATTATTTGTGAATTTGATTTTCTTAAACCCGGTAATTGTTTGCTTATATTTTAGGAAGTAACATATCTGGAAAAAGCTCATTGTAACCATTAATATGAAATTTTTAAAAAATTTAGACGGCTTTTTCTCCCGATTCTCCTGTTCTGATCCGCACGGCGTTCAGCACATCATAGACGAAGATCTTTCCGTCACCGATTTCTCCGGTTCTGGCAGTCTCGGTAATGATTTCGATAACTTTATCCACGGATTCGTCCGGGACAATAATCTCGATTTTGTATTTGGGCAATAGATTGATGGTATAGGCATTGCCACGGTATACTTCTGTTTTTCCCTGCTGCAGTCCGCAGCCGATGACGTTGGTGACCGTCATTCCTTTGATACCAAATTTTCCGAGGGCTTCTTTCACATTTTCCAATTTGGCTGGCCGAATAATACACTCAATTTTTTTCATTTTATTCACCTCTTCGATCAATAATATTTTTGATAAACAGTATTTGCAAAAAAAATAGTCCCCGGGATTAAATCCCGAGGACATCGTTGTCCGTGTTTACTATTTATCTGAATCTATCGTAGCAGAATGCCGGCATAATGCAAGAAATTTAACCAAAGAATTTTGTATTCATTGCCGATCGGCCAATAAAAGTCCGGCGTTTCAAGGATTATGCACATTTTTGGAGAATTAATAGGTGATACTTATCCGATACAGGAGTTGACGATATGCCGGAAAACGAACGAATCACAGCCATTAGCGGACTTGTTGCCGAAAGGAACGAAGAAATCGTCGATCTGAGGAGGACCTTTCATCGCTATCCTGAATTATCTTTTCAGGAGTATCATACAGCAGATATGATCTTCGACAGATTGCATAAAGTTCCGGGCATTGAGGTGTCGAGACCGACAGAGACCAGTGTTCTGGCTGCCATTAAAGGCTGTATGCCGGGAAAAATGGTAGCGCTCAGGAGTGATATTGACGCGCTGCCGATCCAGGAAGAAAACGATCTGCCTTACCGGTCCCAAAATATTGGAACCATGCATGCCTGCGGTCATGACGGACATGCGGCCATGCTGGTCGGGGCTGCAAAAGTTCTTGCGGAACTAAGATCCGACATGAAAGGAGAAATCCGCTGCATCTTTCAGCATGCTGAAGAAAAACATCCCGGCGGAGCCCAAGATCTTGTCAAACTTGGTCTCCTGAACGGGGTCGATGCGGTTCTTGCTCTTCATCTCTTTACGTCTTTGCCTGCTGGCAAGATCGGCTTAGCCTCGGGCCCTTTAATGGCTGCCCCGGATAACTTTACAATATCGATATTGGGTAAAGGAGGTCATGCCGCGATGCCGGAGGATACCATCGACCCGGTATTGATCAGTGCACAGATCGTTACCGCTCTGCAAAATATCGTATCCCGTCAGACCAGCGCTCTGAAATCCGTAGTCTTGTCTATTACGAATATTCAAGGGGGCTCGGCCTTTAATATCATACCGGAGCGGGTAGACCTGAAAGGAACCGTCAGGACATTTGACAGGGACACCCGTTTGGAAGTTCCGAAACGAATGGAAAATATCATTAAAGGAATCTGTATTGCTTATGGCGCAAAATACACCTTCGATTATGAGCTCGGTTATGATCCTGTTGTTAACAGCAGTTCCGTTGTCGGCAAAGTAACGGAAATACTAAAAGAAGAATTCGGAGCAAAAGCATTGGTTAAAGCCAATCCGGTGATGTGGGGCGAAGACTTTTCCGCTTATCTTCATCGCTTACCCGGCATGCTGATATTCATCGGAGCGGGGAATAAGAAGAAAGGAATCAGCCATCCGCACCATCATCCGTGCTTTAATATTGATGAAGAGGCGCTTAGCATAGGAACCCGGGTTCTGGCATGCTCTGCGCTCGGACTGCTGGAAAGGATGTAACGGCGATGGAAATATCTAAAAAGATGCTAGGTTTGAATATCCTGTTATCGCAGGTGATCCTGATTGTTATTGCCCTGGGCCTCTGGGTCATGCTGAAATCATTGGACAGAGAAATCGTGCTGGCAGAAATGTTCACGATCGGTAGGTTAAGTAAAGCCTTGATTACGTTGGCCACCGGCTGTGCCGTTCTGATTGCGTTTCAATTTTTCTTCTTGAAATATCTGCCGAAGGAAAGGCTGCTTGATGAGATTAACCTTATCCTGATGGACAAATTCTCACTGACAGAGCTATTTCCTATATTTTTTCTCGGTGCTTTTAGTGAGGAGTTCCTGTTCAGAGGCATGATTCAGCCAATTTTAGGGTTATGGTTGACGGCTGTTGTCTTTACGCTGATTCACTACAGATATTGGCGCCAGGTGTTTATCCTTGTGGAAGTCTTCTTGATGGGAATCCTTCTCGGAGTTGCTTATGCCGTTTCTTTAACACTCTGGGTTCCCGTGTTATGTCATTTCATCGTCAACATGACAACAGCTTATTGGATGAAAAAGGGCACTTTTGAGTTGATTTGAAAGACCAAAAACGTTTGCTATAATTGAATTGGGTTAAAGCATCGTGACAAGATAGGAATAGGAATAGAAGGAGAACAAATGGCAACCGATTTGTGGAATTTGTTTATCGCTTTTTTTCGGGCGAGCAACTTGTCCTTTGGCGGCGGGCCGGCGATGATTCCGTTGATTCAGGCAGAGACCGTTGATAATCATCACTGGCTGACCAATGCGCAGTTTGCTGATGCTATTGCCATGGCAAATGCGCTTCCCGGGCCGCTTGGAACCAAAGTAGCGGCCTATCTAGGCTATCAGGTTGCTTCCTGGCCGGGAGCGATTGTCGCCTTGCTGGCAACGATCCTGCCTACAGTACTTGTATTGATTGTCTTAGGCGGTATCTTAAAAAAATATGCGAATTCCAGTAATTTGAAGGCTGCGTTGAGCGGTGTGAGACCCGTTGTGACTGCTTTGCTGATCATCGTAGCTTATGAAATGGCTGTTGATGCTTTTCAGATCCAGGTACCCCTGGATTACGCCACCGTGCTGATCGCGGTCGGGTCCGCGGCAGCCCTGTATTTTTTAAAACTGCATCCGGTATTGCTGATTGTCCTTTCCATGGTCATCGGTTACCTGATCTATTGATTTGCCCGGTTTGAACATTTCAAATTCAGATTTTGGGAGTATGACATGAAAGTGCTTTGGGACTTATTTATTGCTTTTTTCAGAGCCAGTAACTTTAGTTTCGGCGGCGGGCCGGCCATGATTCCGATCATCCAGAAGGAAACGGTGCACAAATATCAATGGCTTACCAATGAAGATTTTACAAACGTTGTGGCTATATCCAATTCTTTGCCGGCACCGATCGCGACGAAACTGGCAGGAATGATCGGACATAGAGTCAAGGGTTGGAGCGGGGCGCTGGCTGCAATCATTGGCGCTGTTCTGCCGACGGCGCTTATTATGATATTCTTGGGTCACCTGCTGATCAACTATGCTGACTCACCTGCACTGCAGGCTATGCTGAAAGGGGTCAGACCTGTCGTTGTAGTGCTTTTGGCTCAGTCGGCGCTGCAGATGGGTCAGAGTGCTTTTAAGGATAAAGTGACCTGGGTCCTGGGGATTACAGCTTTTGCCATTATGCTGATTTGGCCTGGATTAAATCCGGCATTTCTGGTTGTCATTTCCATGATTCTGGGGATATTCATTTTTAAAAAAAATTTTGAATCAGAAATACACTGATCTTTCCGTCTATACTGTTGCCCGGGTAGAATTCAATGTTTCGGTTTAAGGGGGTGGGTCTGGGTATGAATCAAACAGAGGTCTCATTTGATGAAATCTATGAGGAACTATTCCCGTCTGTTTACAGGTTTGTCTGTCTGAGGATTCCTTCATCAGAAATTGAAGATGTTACTTCCGAAGTCATGGCTAAGGTCTGGAGATCACTGGCCGGCTTTGAGGGAAGAAGCTCTTTGAAGTGCTGGGCGTTAAAAATTGCTTCGAATTATATCGCGGATTTTTACCGGGGCAGGAAACAGGTTAATCTGATTCCGATTACAGAAGAGATCCAGGATGCAAATAACAGCAGGGATTATGGGGAGGACCTGGGTACTGTCCTTTCTGTAAGTAATACCCTTTCTCAGTTGACAGAACATCAAGTAGCTGTGATTCAATTACGGCTAATCGATGGATTCAGCGCATCCGAAACGGCGACAATTCTCGGTACCACGCAACAGGCGGTAGACAGCCTGCTATACCGGGCTAAAAAAAGTTTCCGGACAGCCTATCAGGCGGAAGTGGCTGGAGGTGAATGCTGATGTCTGAAGATAAAATAAAAGCCATGTGGGAAGAAGATGGTGATCTCATGCGTCTTAAGAAATTTTTTGGTTATGTCTATCAGGACGACGGTCTTAAGGAGCGGATCAAAGATAAAACCC
>JAMPIU010000068.1 GCA_023667845.1 Dehalobacter sp.
ACTTCTTTTCACTACTTTATCTTGCTTATTTTCTTAACTTCTATTTCTTTTTTTATATATCTTATAATCCATTCTCAGCGTTAACAAAATCCGAAAGTTTTATGTAACACACTTACATTCAATTGTAACACTAAAAAATACTATAGATGAATTTTGTCTTATTTATTAAATAAGATTTTCTGGCAAGTATTATTATAGCCAGACCATGAAGGCATCGGTTTAATTAATGTGGAGAAAAAAGCATGATAAAAGCATGTATGACAAATCTAGGGAGAACCAGCATAAAATTCATTTATCTTGTTTTCCTGACAGCCCTTGTTTTTTCTCTTGGATCTGTTCCAGGGATGGCAGCTGAAGATTGTAACTCGAATTTGATGGCTCAGGTCTTTTCTGCAGCCGAAGCAGATCTCGGAGTTGTCGGACCAAACACACTTATTATTACGGATATAGGCTCTCCTGCAGAGTCTTATGTTTTCCTGGATGATTTCTACTCAGAGTTTTATGACAGGGACCTTCTGTACACAAAAAATCTCCTCACTGTCCAGAACTCAAGGAATAATCCTCTATGGTTTGCATTCTTCGATAAGTGCAGCGGGAACTGTACTTATATCGAGGTTTCCTATGAAAACGAAAGTAAAATTAGCTACAAGGTAACGGAAAACATAAACTTTGATACACTTTCGAAAACCGAGAAATCGAGAGATGCGTGGAGTGAAAAGGTAAATTCGACGGTATTTGACGGGCGCGAGTTTGCTATTCTTTCAATTTCGAACGCCTGGGCTACCGGAAAGCTCGACTATGAGCTTATGCAGTGCCTGGAACTGCACAATCATTTCTGTCCAGGGGTTTCCAGCGGTTACGTGCTTGCAAACTGGATGGAAGAAAACTACCCGCTTAAAGAAGGCGTGAGTTACACGGTTTTCTCTTGCCCTAACTGGTGCAAAGACGATGTTTTCGTAAAGCGCTGGGATGTGACTCCGGGCACAGGAGGTATCTGGGTCTCTTCATTAACGGATAACGAAACAGAAGCTTTAGGTGGTTCTCCTGCAGGTATTTTTGTTGTCAAGGATAAAAATGCCGGAACTATGAAAGCAGTAGTTCTCGGGTTTGATTTTGATGTTGTCAATGCGAACTCTGGTGCAAAAGCCGATGATCCAGGATGGGTCTCGAAGTATTTAGCGGACCTCTGGCTTATGGATCAGAAAAATTGGGACACAAAGGGACTAGTTTCGGTAATTTCAGTGACGGATATTGATGCCGATACCCTGGACGAAATGAAGCAGGCAGATAACAATCCTTATGTAGTTCTCGGGCTGCTTGATCCGATAAATAATACTAAACCCTCGAAAAACTGAGCTAGTGGAACAGGCAATTAAACTAATTGATCTAAATCCCACACAAAAAGTTTAATCAAGTATGTTTGAGGATTCCAGTAATCCTCATATTTTCCTCTTTCTCTTCCTTTTTTATTTTTTTCATCGTTTTTCCTGAGTTTATTTGATCTTTCGTAATTATCCAACCATGTTTTTATTCTGAATTATTTTTCTGCGTTTATATAATATTCAGATATTTTTATTAGTATGGAAGCGCGGAGGGTCACGAATACCCCTTCCTTTTTTTCACATGTTTTTGCCCTGAAAATGAATTGTCGGACAGCCTGTTTAGGGTTGGGTGGCCTCCCGCAATTTGATTTTTACTGAATTCTAACTGGTAT
The DNA here is from genome assembly GCA_023667845.1 of Dehalobacter sp. NCBI lineage: Bacteria > Bacillati > Bacillota > Clostridia > Eubacteriales > Desulfitobacteriaceae > Dehalobacter > Dehalobacter sp. The sequence goes on from JAMPIU010000068.1 coordinate 1,715, forward strand.
CGATAAATCCTACTAAAAGATACAATAATTTTGATAATTTTAGAAAATCTTAATAAAGAGCAAGCAAATCCTATGCTCATGAATGATAACTTTGTTGAAAAATGGCAACGCGCCGATGAAGAGGTACGAAAAAGCCTCCCGCCGGGCGTAAAGCTTGTGCACACGTTGCGAGGACACACAGGCTACATTGGACGTATCGCGTGGTCGCCGGACGGTCGGATACTAGCTTCGCCGTCGAAAGATAAGACTATCTGTCTTTGGAACACAGTGACTGGCGAGTGCATGCGCACGCTTGAATACAATACCGAGAATATCCAATGTGTTGCCTTTGATCCCACAGGCCATATTCTGGCCAGCGCCAGTGGTACCAATAATGTAGAGTTGCGTGAGGTTGATACTGGAGAAGTTCGTCTAACATTAGAATGGGGAGGCTCCAGGATCTGGGCCATTGCCTTTAATCAAGAAGGTGACACTCTAGCCATCGCCGGTGAAGATTGCGCGAGTGAGCTGTATGATGCCGGTTCTGGAGAGTTGCTCTGCCAGTTGGAGGGACAGAAATCTGCTTTAAACCTCGCATTTGATCCTGCGAGGAACGCACTCGCCAGCTTCGGAGAGGACCGGAAACTAAAGCTATGGGATCCAACCACAGGTAAAGTACTTCTTCGGATGCAAGGGCACCAAAGTAACGTAATCCTTCGGATGCAAGGGCACCAAGATAATGTATATAGCCTGGCTTTTGACTCACTAGGGCAATTGATAGCAAGCGGAAGTGAAGACCGGACGATCAAATTGTGGTATTTGAATAATAAAAGACTAATTAGTACGCTAGAAGGACATAATAGTTCCGTGAATAGTATAAGTTTTTGTACAAATAGTCTAGTGCTTGCATCAAAAGGGGGTGATAACTTAGTTTGCTTATGGCACGCCGATACAGGCGACTGCATAGCAAAAATTCCAGAACCTTCTTCGGATAGGTGGCCCCCAGGTTTAGCTTTTCATCCACGACTGCCACTTCTTGCCACGGTCGGTTCGGACCCTAGAACTCCCCCAAACAACTGCGACCGTGTTATCCATATCTATGAACTGGATCTTGCCGTCCTTTGTAATCAGCTAACTGTACCAAAGGTCACTTACACCAGCGCAAAGGTCGTGCTGGTGGGTGATTCTGGAGTCGGCAAGACTGGACTAGGCTGGCGTTTGGCACACGGAAAGTTCAAGGAGCATTCATCAACGCATGGACAGCAATTCTGGCTGCTTAATCAGCTCTGCAAAAAAAGGCGTGATGGCACGCAATGCGAAGCAGTGTTATGGGATCTTGCAGGACAGCCTGACTATCGATTAATCCACGCGCTGTTTCTTGATGATGCGGACCTAGCTCTTTTACTCTTCGATCCGGCCCGTGATGACGATTTGTTGAACGGTGTCGGATTCTGGCTGAAGCAATTGAAAGTTAAAGCCCAGCATTCCAGAGGAACACCTACAATTTTGATCGCTGCACGCTCAGACCGTGGTACGCCGCGATTGACAAATGAAGAACTTAATATCTTTTGTAAACAGCAAGGGATCAAGGCTTATATGCTCACCAGTGCAAAGTCGGGCGAAGGAATCGAGGAGTTGGTTCAGCAGATGCAGAATATGATTCCATGGGATGACAAACCGGCAACTATCACTACTGAGACTTTTAAACGAATCAAGGATTTCGTCCTCGATCTGAAAGAAATGAGTCACCATCGGAACATGATCCTGACACCAAACGAACTTCGTAAGCGCTTGCAAAAGACGGATCAAAATTGGAAGTTCAGCAATGCTGAGATGATGACTGCAGTCGGGCATCTTGAGAATCACGGATATGTGACGCGACTGAAGACCTCGCAGGGAGAGCCACGTATTCTGCTCGCACCGGAGTTGCTTAACAACTTGGCTGCATCTTTTGTGTTAGAAGCCCGTAGGAATCCGGAAGGACTCGGTTCACTTGAGGAACAACAATTGCTGTTAGGTGAATATAAGTTTCCTGAACTTGAGGAGCTTTCCGAGGCCGAGAAGGATATTCTGTTGGATTCAGTAGCCGTTTTATTCCTTGAACATAATATCTGCTTCCGCGAGACAAATCCACTGAATAATCGTGCTTATCTTGTTTTCCCTGAACTTATCAACATGAAGAAGCCAATGATTGGAGACGACACACCTATAGAAGATGGTGTAGCCTACACAGTGAGTGGCGCCGTAGAAAATGTGTATGCATCGTTGGTGGTTCTAATGGGTTACACTCAAGACTTCACCCGCACAAACCAGTGGCAGAATCACGCCCGCTACGAAATGGGAACAGGTCATGTATGTGGTTTTCGCTTGGAGGATGAGCGCGCTGGAGAACTGTATTTTGTATTATATTTTGGAGTGAATACTCCTGCCCCAGTGCGGATGCTGTTTCAGGGATTATTTGAGAACTTCTTGAGAGGCCGTAACCTTACAGTACAACGTATTGAACCAGTCTTATGTCCTAATGGACACACCCTAAACCGCTCAGTGGTTCGCGAACATATGTCATGTGGTGAAGAATTAGCCTTCTGCAATCGGTGCGGTGAGAAGATCACTCTGCCAAAATCCAATAAGCCGATTCATCTTACTAGGAAACAAGCGGAGGAAGTGGAAGCAAATCGCTGGGCAGCAGATCAACGCTCAAGATTCGAACAGGTTCTGTACCGCCTGAAATCATATGTAACGGATAAAGGAATTACCTCGCCTGAATGCTTCATCAGTTATGCGTGGGGAGTTCAAGACCATGAAAATTGGGTAGAACGGAGGTTAGCGATGGACTTGCAAAATGCCGGTATTATTGTAGTACTGGACCGATGGGAGAATGCGCGCATTGGTGCCAACGTGCCAAGATTTGTGGAGCGTGTCGGAAATACCGACCGAGTAATTGTAGTAGGCACATCGCTTTACCGGAAGAAATATGAGAATAATGAACCAATGCGGAGTTTCGTAGTCGCTGCAGAAGGAGATATCATCGGCAATCGGATGATAGGTACTGAAGCTGAGAAGGAGAGTGTACTGCCTGTTCTTCTAGAAGGTACCAGTAAGTCAGCCTTCCCACTATTGTTACAGGGCAGGGTCTATGCAGACTTCCGTAAAAATGAAGCCTACTTTGACGAGGTTTTTAAGCTCATCCTTAGCCTTTATCAGATTAAGCTCACTGATCCATTTGCAATGGAGTTGAAAGAATCACTGGCGAGCCGAAAGGAACTCGAAGTGTTCTCACCAAACAGAGTATAGGGCGACAGCTCCGTAAAAGGTAGCAGGTATCGAAAGTTCTCAAATACTATTTCCCAAAACTATATTAAGCACTAGTGTCGCGTCAATCTTCAAAGATTCACCGATTCCGAATAATTGCAATCGATTTTATATGACATTTTGCGGTTGACTCGACACTAGTGGAACAGGCAATTAAACTAATTGATCTAAATCCCACACAAAAAGTTTAATCAGGTATGTTTGAGGATTCCAGTGATTCTCATATTTTCCTCTTTCTCTTCCTTTTTTATTTTTGTTGTTCTGACATTTTCCGTAAATCCGTCTACCCTCTTATTGACATGTTCAGATCTTCGGCTTTTGATTGTTACATGCATATGGATTATAGGATAAGATTATAGAATTATTTATTACCTAAACGGAGTTCCTTATTAATAGCACGGGATTCTTTATTATCAAAGCAGGATTCCTTATTAATAACATAATTATTTACTTAGAGATATCGCAACAGCCAAAAAAGAGTTAGTACCATGCTTGAAAAACTGAAAACTTCACTAATTAATTCTCCTGTGATCAAGCGAGGAGAATACAATTACTTTATTCACCCAATCTCTGATGGTGTGCCATCCATAGATCCCCATATGGTTGAAGAGATAGCCGAATATATTCTCCAGATTACCGACATTAAAAAAGTTGACACAATTCTTACCATAGAGGCTATGGGTATTCCTGTCGCAAATGCTCTTTCTCTGAAAACGGGAATTCCTTTGACTATTGTTCGAAAGCGGCCTTATTTCCTTGAAGGAGAAGTAGAGCTGTCTCAGAGTACAGGGTATTCAAAAGGAGCTCTCTACATAAACGGGCTCAAGAAAGGGGACAGAGTAATTATCGTGGATGACGTCATAAGTACTGGCGGAACACTGATAGCTCTCGTAAAAGCCCTGAAAACTATGGGTGTAGAAATTCTGGATGTAATTTCCGTTATCGGGCGAGGAACCGGCTATTTACAACTGAAGGAACTTGGTATTGAGCCCA
>JAMPIU010000069.1 GCA_023667845.1 Dehalobacter sp.
TTTCACCGCATACGCTGGTATTCTACGAAAGTCCCTACCGGTTGATCGATTTTATGCGCGATGCAACGGAAGTATTCGGCGACCGCAAATGTGCAGTCGCCAACGACCTGACCAAGAAATTCGAAACGATGTACCGCGGTACGCTTTCTGAAACGATTGCCGAACTTCAAAAGGAACCCTTGCGCGGCGAATACTGCGTGGTTATTGCAGGGATTTCAGACTGATTCCTGTCGAATTATTATTCAATATTCAATCTTGTATGATTAGTATCCTGATGTGTCAATAGTCTTTCATCACAGGAACGATATCTTAGCAAATTAATCTATTCCCAAGCAAGTCAATCATAATCGAAGGAGCTATACAGATTTGGTTATCTTTCTCATTACCCAAGAAGAATAACTGGTTGTTCCTCGATAAGACTCACAGATATTGACCGATTTCACCTTTATTAATCCAGGCTTTTTTTCACCAGCTCAATAAATGCAGGCGGGTTGATGATTTTCACACCATCCCCGTTGGTATATGCGGATTCGAATAGCAAATCAATGATCTGCGTGTTTGACAGTTCCGGATTTACCTGCCATCCCATTGCCAATACTCCGGCTAAATAGGGGATCGACCAGCTTAATCCTCCAATTCCTGTATATTGATAGGATGGATTCCCCTGTGAGTACTCTTCCGCTACCGTCCTACGGGAAGTTGGAATATAAATCCGATTGGGCATTGCTGTATTTGATAGACCAGGCAAACCCGGGGTGCACCCGGATACGTCATCGGGATTATCAAGATCCAGGTAACAAGGTGCTGTAATACCATGGTTCTCGGTACAATCGAGAACAAGTATTCCTGCTTCAACGGCTCTTTCGTATGCACCATCCCAAGCATCATTATTTTTCCTAATAGGTGATCTTGGCCCGGATGGAGCAGCTGAGATTGAAACCACCCGAATCTTATTTGCTTCGGGTAATTTGGAATTTTCATCAATAACCCAGTTCAATGCATCCGCATAAAACTGGGCATCAAGTTTCCACGATGGCGTAGCAGCAAAGTATATTGAAGCATCGGGCGCTGTTCCAATACTTGTCCCGACCAACAGACTGGTTACAGCCGGTGCATGCATACTGCCCTCTGTAACTGGAGCCTCTGTTCCAAAATCCATATATTTTATGACTTTTCCGGAGAATTCTGGATGGTCCAGCACCATATGTTGATCAATGATCGCAATATTTACTCCTTTACCCGTCACGCC
>JAMPIU010000070.1 GCA_023667845.1 Dehalobacter sp.
ACTTCCAGAAACTTGGCAGAATTGTTGCCATCCATACTAAAACAACAACCAGGGTACTAAAGAACAAAACGCCCAAACCTTCAGTCGGTTGTTTTGAGGTGCCGGCAAAAGGCCATTTCTGAAACAATGATACAAAAGGAATTTGAGCCATGATTACAGGCAAGGCAAAGAAATTTGCGACTTCCCAGCCCTCAAAGGCCAACTGCACCTCCTCGGCTGTCTTGGGTGTAAACATCAGAGCCAGACTAAACGGTTTCCACCAGATACCAAGAAAACCGATGATCACAAAGAACGCTATAATGCCGGCAAACCAGGCCGCAATAGTATACCAAAGACCAGCATGGGGCTGTTTTGAGGTAAATATTGTCTTGCCATAGTTGCCCATAATTAAAGTCAGCCAGATCCAGGGATTGATCACCATCCAAAAAAAGCTGCCTTCCACCATTACACCTATTAACTTACCCGCCATCTGCGGATCTGCCGCTGCCAGCCCTGGAGCAGCCAAAACGCTAAAGATAGATTTGAAAAGCGTTGACCACAGCGGCCAGAATACACAAGCTAGAACAAAGCAAAGAACCCCGGCGGCCAAACCGGTGGTCAGCTGCCCTTTAAAGGTCCGTTTTATTATGAGTTCTTGCATTAAATACCCCCCTATTGTTTGTTTCCTGATGAAGCAGCCAGCGCACTGTTGATACATATACTTTTATTAATTTAAGTTTGCAAACTTATGAAAGCGTATCATGTAAAATTAACCTTTTCTATAGTCAGAAGAGATAGTATATTCTATCAATTGCCTTCCGATTTAACAGTTGCCCGCTTATTAACCCATAAAATCCATTAAAAAAAGAAGCGGGAGGAATCGTCCCCATTTAGAAGGACCTCCCCCCGCTTCCTCATTATTTCAAGTTGTTTATACTTATCCGTCGTCAGAAGAGCTGATAGCAGTTGAAAAAATGCAGTGAAACAAAAAGAACGTCCCCCTGTTTCCCCTAAAACAATGGTCTTTTTATGTACCTCTTTTTTGTTTTTATTATTAAATCCAATACCGGGCGGGGCATAGTTGCAAGCAGCAGACCGACCCATACCTTATAATCTCTCTGCCTGTAACAGGCAGCTTTTATAAAATGCATGCGGGCTCTTTTACAATCACGCATCCCCAGCATGCCTATTCCGACTGACCTGTGGTGGATACATCTGAGTTCAGATTCATACTCAGGGTGCAAATCAATC
>JAMPIU010000071.1 GCA_023667845.1 Dehalobacter sp.
TAAAAGAAGCTTTTTACGGTACTTAACACAAAAAACCATATGGTATCTTATTTTGTAGACACAATGGTTTGCATGTCTTAATTCCATCTACAGTACAAAGGTAATTAAGAATATAAAATCAATTATTTTACAACGGTTATCGGGGAAGTTTTCCATCCCCGCAGCAAGCTAGCGGGGTATTCGACTGAAATGAAAATCGGTTAAATTCCAGCCTTTCGTTTGACAGGAATCTTTGGATAATTGGGCAAATAAATTTTACATTTGTGATCAAGTGCGGAAAGTGGGTTGAAGCGATAAAGGCGTATGATAAAGCAATAGAAAATGACTCTAACAGAACTGGAAAATTTCTTATCCCCCGAAGACATAACTGTACCAAAAAAGGAATAGATAAAATGAAACCAACAAGAGTTCCTAAAAATCCCTGTTTTTCTTCAGGGCCCTGTGCCAAACATCCAGGGTATTCTGTTGAAGAGCTGAAGGATACACCTTTTGGCCGGTCACACCGGAGCAAACCTGGCAAGGAAAAATTAGCTGAAGCAATTAAAAGAACAAGAGATATGCTTGGACTTCCTGATGATTATCTGGTAGGTATTGTACCGGCTTCCGATACAGGCGCTTTTGAAATGTGCATGTGGTCTATGCTGGGGTGCCGTGGAGTTGATGTTCTGGTATGGGAATCTTTCAGTAAAGAATGGGCAACCGACATTACCAAACAGTTAAAATTAAAAGATACCCGAGTTTTTGAGGCAGAATACGGGAAATTACCGGATTTAAAGAAGGTAGATTTCAAGAATGATGTCGTCTTTGTCTGGAATGGGACTACTAGCGGAGTCAAAGTACCCAATGGCGGCTGGATTCCTGATAACCGGGAAGGGCTCACGCTTTGCGATGCTACCTCTGCCGTATTTGCTATGGATATACCCTACCATAAATTGGATGTCATTACTTTCTCATGGCAGAAGGTTTTAGGTGGGGAAGGTGCACATGGGATGCTGATTTTATCTCCGCGGGCTGTTCAGCGGTTAGAAAGCTATACTCCTGCCTGGCCATTGCCTAAAATTTTCCGACTGACCAAAAGTGGTAAACTGAATAAAGAGATTTTTGAAGGTTCTACTATTAACACCCCATCCATGCTGGCTAATGAAGATTGGCTGGCAACATTAAAATGGGCAGAGTCTGTCGGAGGGCTTAAACAACTTATCCAGCGGACAAATGAAAATCTGGCAGTCT
>JAMPIU010000072.1 GCA_023667845.1 Dehalobacter sp.
CGGATAAAGCAGCTTGCCCATCCTCATGATCCTGGAAGGATAGTCGCTGTCGTTTATTTTTATAGCTTGGGTCTCGTTGGCAGAATACAAAATTATATTATTGTTTTTATCAATTTTACGTGTGGCAATTGTTGTCCCCAGGTCCATAAACAGGTGCAGAGGCAGATTTCGCAAATATGGCGGATTATCGTTTTTGTTCTTGTGGGCGTTGAACAATGCCCATATTATTAAAGGGTCCCAGTTGAATGAAACTATGGCGTAAGAAAACAGGTAAAAATCCCGCGTGTCTTCTCTAAAACCCATTTTCTCATACTCGAATGCTTCCCTTGTCATCAATTCCGCAAGAGTATCGGCAAAGTCATGATAAAACTGGGCTTTGCTGATCCTGGCCTGGGTATCGCCCTGGACGGCCACTCTCTGTAATTCTTCCGTTAATAATTTCAGGCAGTTCTTGGCCGCGCTAATTCTGGGCTGCTCAATGAAGTATTCTTCTCCTTTATCATCGAGTGTTTCAATCCCGAGTTTGTTATCAATAAGCTGGTCGATCAGCGTGAACAATTCCTGCAGTTTTAAGTTGGCCTTAAGGCCGGTATCAAGATCAAGGTACTTCGGGCTGCTTTTGGCGATATACCTGAGAGCTTCAAAATCATAGGCCCTGTATAACTTATCATCGCTGTATAATTGAAACAACAGCTCATTAAACCCTTCCTTAAGCCGGTCGGAAACAGAAATCCCCGGGAAAAGCCTGGAGTATTCCAAACTGAAATCCGGAAACTTCTGCTCCAGAATATGAGTCAGCGCCCGGGCAATATCACTGTTGGTAAGAAGACCGGCGCTTTTTGTAGCACCAGCTCCCCATAATACTACGGTCTCAGGCCATGCGTTTCTCATCTACAACACCTTTATTACAAAGATTTATTTCATCAAGGCTTCTGCTTATTACCATATTTTACCTCATTGCTCATGTTCGCACAAGAGAACCGCTTATAAAAAGCGTGTCAACAACCCCGTCCCCCTGTCACACTCTTTGACACGTTTTTATCAAGAGAAACCCTGCTCATAAAAACAATATATCTAACTAATACATAAACAACAAAAACCAGAGCCAGCAATTCTTCAAAGCGCGCAATATAACTGAAGGCAGGCACAACCACCCGCTCAGCCACAAAAAAACTTTCAACACTTTTCATCGCTATCGCGCTGATAACAAGCGGGAAAGTAAAGGCAGCGTAACTTGGATAAAACTTCAACTTGAGCATCCTTGGCATGTATAAAAGTACTGCGATCAGTGTTATTAAGGATAAAATAGTGAGCAGCCAGACAACGGCCATATTTTTTTCCGGGAATGAATTTAAATACCCGACCAGGCACAGGCCCGGAGGTGCGGCAAAAATCGTGATAGTCGGCAGCAGCGGCTCGGGCAGGGGTTTAACCACAAACGCTCTGCAGGCGACAACCGGCAGAAGGACCAGATAAGCGATAAAACCAAACCAGAACAGCACCCGGCCTGCCGCCTCGGCGCCGAACAAAGGCGCCGTTATACTGGCGGCCGCTATACCGATATACACTACAAAATAGCTTGGAAATACTTTCTCCATGTTAAAACTAAAAATAAATCTCTTAGTAAAATAGATTATAAGAATAAAGTGCGCCAGGATCCCCACAACCCATATCAAATATCCCGTCCAGTGCGACAATGGCTGAACGTAGGCGGATAAAACCATAATCCCCATGGGTAAAGCACCGGCTATACCGGCAATCGCAGGGTTTTTCATATCCTCCATGACAGCCCTTGTCGATAAAAATGTTTTTGTTACCAGAAGCACCAGGATCATGCCGGACAATAAGCCAAAAAAGATCCTTAAGCCACTGCCGTATGACGAAACTAAATTGCCCGCCGACGCCAGTCCCAGCATCAACCCTGCCGCCGGCAGAGGTAGTTCGTTTATTACCCTTTTCAATGAAGATGCCCTCAATAAAAAATTGATCCTCCTGTATCGAACCAATCATTGACGACATATTTCGACATAACAATTGGGTTTCCTTTAATATATTTTGCATCCGCATAAAGGGCCGCAATAAAACAGGAGCCATCAGTTTAATAGACTGATGGTCTAGTAATAAACGATAACTGTTTTCCGAACATTCTCAGAAAAAAGTGTCAACAACCCCGTCCCCCTGACACTCTTTTATCCTCATACATGAGATTGTCAACGTGACGTAAAAACTGCTCCATACTGCTGTAATCCGAATTAAAAATATCAGCTCCAAAGCTGCACCCAAGTTTGTATCTTTTCCCGGAACTATTGTTGTACTGCGAAAAAGACGTTTTTATTCTGTCAATTGTTTTTTCCAAATCCGCATTTGACTCACAATCCAGAATTATTATGAATTCATCCCCGCCCATACGTACAATAATATCGTTTTTCCTGATTACTTTTTTAATTATTTCGATTGAGGTTTTTATGGCCAGGTCGCCCTCAACATGACCATAACTATCGTTAATATTTTTGAGCCCGTCTATGTCAAAATAAATAATCCCAAATTTATCGTTGTCTTTCTGTTTTAATCTTTGAGTGATATAGTGATCAAAAGAGCCCCTGTTCCAGACGCCGGTTAAGGCGTCTAAGTGTACCATTCTCTGCTGTAAAAAAATATATACGATAACCAGTGAAAACGCGGTACCGCTCCACATAAGCAGGGTACCATAGAATAACGTTTGCACCACTCCTCCGATTATCGGCAATACGCTGAATATACACAGGGGCACAAATTCCTGTTTGACAATTTTTCTTCTGTTCTTAGCTATCAATATAAAGCCAATAATTATGTAAAAATATGTTATGGCCGCATTAATGTTAAAGAGCGGTCCCCGGTGATAAACATTTGAACTATCGATATAAAAAGAAAAATTGTAAACCGGAGATAACAGTGTTAATAAAACGCTTATTATAACCGGAATCAGCAAGATAAAATTGCTTTTCTTAACGGTGGATTCGTCGGACACAACCAGGTATTTTATAAAATAGTACCAATAGTATGTTAATACCGGTGCAACTGTAAATAAGCATATATGCAAAAAAACGGATATTGGAATCAACCACTGCTCCGGACGCTTATTGATAATGCATGTGGCCGTCTCAAAAAAAAGCTGGACGATAATTATCAATGATACTGTTAAGAAGACCCTGTTTAATGGATCCTGCCTGTCAAGACGATTATATGCGTTCAAAGATACCAGGCCCAGTAAAACCATGGCCATAATGTTTATGTCAATTCTCAAGTATACATCCATCGCTGCTGCTCGCTTCCAGCCTTATTTCGTAAAATTTCAAACCCAACAATGGCACTATTTTAATATCGTCAATCCTCGGGCAATCCTTAAATTTTTACATAAGAAGAGAAAGCCCCGTTGGTGGGGGCTTTCCGTTAATCCAGTTTTGTTGACTAATTGTCGTATTCGAAAAAGTCCCTGTATCTCAGCCCTTCTGTATCCAGGACTTTAAACGGAGCGTTATTATCCGCCAGGCATATCCTGGCCCCGCTCTGGGCGACAACGGCGCCGTCCTTAAAAACGTAGACTTTAATCCCGTCAACAACAACTTCTTCATACTTTTCGGGTTCGTCCGGCTTATATTCAAACACAACAGGCTCGTTGCTGTAGCCGCAGCAGCTGGCCATAGGCACCGACTCCACGGTAATGGCGTCAGACTTGGTTAGAATATAGTCCCTGGCTTCTTTTGTAATCTCTAACTTGAGCATTTCCCCGACCTCCTTGAATAGTAATTTAGCTTAAGGCTATGGATATATTCAAACAATGAATATTCAATGCAGCTCCATATTCTTATCCAGTCTTGAGCCTGCCTTGTGCAGCAGCTTCTCGAAAACCTCCGGTTCTCCGCCGGTAAAATCACCATAGATCAGTGTATCGAGCTTTTTAGAAATATCATCAAAAATCGGCTTCAGTTCAATTCCTTTACCGGTTAGTTTTATATAGGTCACCCTGCTGTCCGTGCAGCTTTTTTCCCTTTCAACATAACCATACTCCACAAGCTTATCAATTAATACGGTAACCGTTGGCTTTGACCTGTTGATCCTGTCCGCCAACTCCTTCATGGTGTATTTCTCTCCATGAAAAAGGATCACCAAAATATCACCATGGGAAGGGACTATCCCTGTAATTCCATGGTTTTCGAGTTCCCTGACGATAAACCTGTTTGCTTTTTCTCTTATTCTGCTGATTAAAGAAAGAGCGTTTCCCTTTTTCATATTTTAATTATAGTTAGACATCTAATTACTGTCAAGCAAGCATTTATTACTGGCCAAAGTATAAAGAGAAGTGTAATGGGTGAAACAATCGCTGAATTATAACCCGCATATAAATAAATGTCTGCGGGAATGTCGCCAAGCGGTGGAAGCAGGAGAACCGTCCCCATGCTTCCCCATGATTCCCCTTCCGCCTCAAAAAAAGAATTCGGGCTCCCTTCGCTTCCGGCACATTTGACTCAGACGCTCTGCCAGATCCTTGACCGTACCGGCTTTCACCGAGCGGGCGTTTACAGGACAATTCTTAATACAGGCGCAGCACAGGATGCATCTTTCCTGATCAATCAAAGCACTATTTTCTAAATCGACAGCGCCGGCCGGACACACCCGCGCACAAACCCCGCATTGGGAACACTGATCATTGACTGCTATAAAATCAAGGACCAAAGCCTTAAATTCCTTGTAAGGATAGCTGCCAGGCACGGTAATACCGGAAATTTGATCAACTGCCGGAATAGAGTGCAGTTTTTCATTTATTCTTTTTCCAAACAACTCCGCTTGATTTACATCGCCTGCATCGGGACGGTCTGCGGCAACAGGCGTTTCCGCACTGGAGAAGGAGTGTTCCCCAATAAACGCGGCACAGGCAACCGGCACGCATCCCTGCCTTGCCACGGTGTCTTTGAGTTCGAGCAGAGCATCGTCATAAGCACGGTTGCCATAAACGACAACGCATACAGCAGGCGTACCGCGGGCTTTGAGCGTACCCAGCCAGTCAATCGCAACAGCAGGAGCCCTGCCGCTGTAAACCGGCACGCCGATAACCAGCAGCTCATTTTCCGATGTCTGCAGCTGTTGTTTTCTAGCCTCCGGCTTCGTAATATCTATCTTTTCCATAGGAGATCGGTTAATGCCGCGCGCAATTCCTTCAATAATCTTTTTTGTCGTCCCTGTGGGCGAAAAATAAACGAGTTTTATTGATTGGATTTTCATCAGACGTCCTCCTTTAAAGCCGGCTTTTTAAATAATTTTATAAAATAATGTTGCGTAACAGACTGCCACACATAGCAGCAATGCGGGCATTGCATCGCCCGCGCCCATGAAGAATTGAAAGCTGAAGAATGCAAACCCCCACTCTTTAAAAGGAGAGACCTCAACAACCACTTCCTGCATTCCAAAGAAATAAACTCAAAATAACACTGGCTACCGTCTCTTGTTTCTCCTGAAATAACCAACCGGACCGGGTTTTCCGACAGGTGCTTTCTTTGCTGCAGCCTTACTATCTGCCGGTTCTGTCTCAATTAAGGGATAGGGATGATCTTCGATTACAGGTATCGACTTGGCTATGAGTTTTTGAATATCTTTCAGATACGGCTTTTCTTCCGTATCACAAAACGAAAGCGCAACTCCTCCGAGTCCGGCTCTTCCGGTACGTCCAATCCGGTGGACGTATGTTTCCGGGATAT